>JBFLXB010000004.1:0-100532 GCA_040757335.1 Nitrospirota bacterium
AAACCAACGGTTGTCCATTCCATCTACCGTCACGCAGCGAATCCGTGAGCTGAAGAGCCGGATGCGCGAATCGCGCACGTCCGGATCTGTGGGGGACCCGGGTGGCAACACCCGGGTCTACCCGACAATCTTTAGTTTCGAGGGGACGGACGGTTCATCGAAACACCGCTTTCCCGAGCGCTAAGATCAGGCCACCGGCCGCTGGCGCTCGTCGCGTGGTTTGACGCCCGCCCGTGCCGCCGCGGTGGCGGCGACAGCCAGACCCACCACCACCCCGAACAACGCGATGCCGGCAAGTTGCGCCCAGGTGCCGACCGTCTCCGGCGTGAACACGTCCCCGAGGCGCGAGAGCAGCGCGAACGAGGCGGTGGGATCCTTGTGCACGGCCTTCATGCCGGCAAGGGCTGCGGCGCTGAACGCGGCGAGTGCAGCGGCCAGCACCGCGCCTACCATGCCGCGCGCGAGCAGTGCGGCGGGCGACAAGGGTTTGCCGCGTTGCGCGGTGTCCGGTGCCAGCCGCGGTTCGCGACTTCCCAAGGGGGTAAATCGTTGGAGCATGATCATGCCGGGGATGCCGACCAGCATGGTGAACAGAAAGAAGTCCCGCCAACCGATCGCATCCACCAGCACACCGGTCACAGGTCCCGCCAGCAGGCGCGGGAGCGCGAAGAGGCTGGAGAAGAGCGCGTATTGCGTGGCGGAAAAGCGTTTCTGCGTCATGCGCAGCAGCAACACGCCGAACGCGCCCGTGCCCATGCCGGTGGTGAGGCTCTCGAAGCCCATCGCGCTATACATCACCGGCCGGTTAAGGCCGATCATCGCCACGGCCACATAGCCCAGATTGGAGACGATCTGCAGGGCGCCGAAGATCCAGAGCGCGTGGCCCAGGCCGATCGCGGTGGTCAGCGCGCCGCCCAGGAACGTTCCGGCGAGCGTGGCGATCAGGCCGATGGTGGCGGTGGCCACGCCGACGTCGATGTTGTCGAACCCTACCTGTACCAGGAACGGCCGCACCAGCGCACCCGCGAGGTTGTCAGCGAGCTTGTAGAGCACCACGAACGCCAGGATCTCCCACGCGCGATGCGTGCCGAGAAAGCCGACGAACGGGTCCCACACCGCCTCGCGCAGGCTACGCGGGGCGGGAGCGGCCGCCTCGTCCGGCTTGGGCGCCGCCACGGTGACGAAGAATATCGGGACGTAGAAGACGGCGAGCACCGCGAACACGGTTGGCCACGACCACAGGCCGGCCAGGGTAATCGCCAGGCCGCCGGCCGTGAACATGGCCGCGCGGTAGAGCGCGGTCCGCGCCCCCACGGCCACGCCCTGCTCCTCAGGCCGAAGCACCTCCACCGCGTACGCGTCGATCGCGATGTCTTGGCTCGCGGACGCAAAGGCGATGGCCAGCGACACGGTTCCGATGATCCACACCGCGTCGGGATGAAGGGCCAAACGCGCCAACCAGAATGTGAGCGCCAGGAGCGCCACTTGTGTGGCGAGCGCCCACCCGAGTTTTCGGCCCAGGCGCGGGATCGGCAGGCTGTAGCGATCCATCAACGGCGCCCACGCGAATTTGAAGGTCCACGGCGCTTGGGCCAGGGTGAACAGGCCGATGACTTTGATGTCCACGCCCTCCTGCGCGAGCCAGGTCGGGATCGCGATCCACACCAGGCCCAGTGGGAGGCCGGAGGAGAAGGACAGAAGGGTGACCGCGGCGGTGCGCCACGCGCGCAGCGCGAGCCAGACGGCGTGCCAACCAGCGGGACGGTCTGTCACCGCCGAGCCTCGAAGGGAGGCGCCGCGAAGCGGACGTGCGTCTCAGGCATGCTGATGAGGGATCAGTAAAACGCCTGGAGTATAGGAGTGCGGTGCGAACAAGGCAAGGAAAGGGCCGGAATCACGACGCGGGACTATTCATTGACGGCGCGGCGCCCCCGCCGACTCTGGAGGGGGGACAGTTCCACGACCGCGGGGTGATCCTCCTTGCGGCGACAGCGCGGACAGTAGGTCCATCCTTCGCGGAGGGTTTTCCCGCACTGCGGACACCGATTCGCGACCGGGGTGCCGCACGAGGGGCAGGTGAGAAAGTCCGAGTGCAGGACCCCCTGGCACGTGGCGCACAACGTCTCGTACGACCCCTCCACTTCCACTACCCGGAGCAGTTCGTCGACGCTGGTGGCGCCCTCGCGAATCATCGCGAGGCCGGCCTGAAAGAGCGTGGTCATCCCGGCCGCCAGGGCTTCGTGTTGGACTTCGTGGTCGGGAGCACCGGCCATCACCAGTTCGCGCAGCCGCGTGGTCATTACCAGGATTTCGTGCAAGCCGAGTCGCCCGCTGTGCCCGGTTTGTTGGCACGCCGGGCAGCCCACGGCGCGGTGGACGCTCATCGACCGTCCGACCTTGTGCGGGACGCGCAAGGTGAGCAATTCCTCTTCGGTAGCGGTATCCCTGCGGCGGCAGGTCTCGCAGAGGCGCCGGACCAGGCGCTGTGCAATGACCCCCACCACCTGAGAGGCGACGAGGTACCGCGGCACGCCCAGATCCACTAGGCGCGACAAGGTGGAGGGCGCGTCGTTGGTGTGGAGGGTGGAGAGCACCAGATGGCCGGTCATGGCGGCACGAACCGCGATCTGGGCGGTCTCCGCGTCGCGGATCTCCCCGATCAGGATCACGTCGGGATCCTGGCGCAAGACCGCCCGCAGGCAGGCCGCGAACGTGAGGCCGATTTCCGCGTTGACCTGCATCTGATTGACCCCCTCGAGCTGGTATTCCACCGGATCTTCCACGGTCGCGATATTGACCGCGATCGTGGCGAGGCGTTGGATCATCCGAAACAGGGTGGTGGTTTTGCCGCTGCCTGTCGGCCCGGTCACCAGAATCAGCCCCTTATGGTGCGTCAGGAGTGAGGCCATGAAGGCCTCATCGCGCGGCGACATCCCGAAGGGGCCCAACGCTTGGGCCGCCGAGGATTGCAGCACGCGCATGACGATTTTTTCCCCGTGTTGCACCGAGACCACCGACACCCGCAGGTCCAACTCCTGTTGGTTCACCATGACCCGCACCGCGCCGTCCTGGGGGAGTCGTCGCTCCGCAATGTCGAGCTTGGCCAGGACTTTGAGCCGCGAGACCAATGCTCCTTGCACCCACTTGGGCAGGCGCATGTCTTCACGCAACAATCCGTCCACGCGGTAGCGCACCCGGACCTCGCGCTTCTCGGGTTCGATGTGGATGTCGCTGGCTCGCAGCGTGACCGCTTTGGTCAGGATCATGTTCGCCAAGCGGATAATGGGCGCGAGCCGGCTGCGGTCGGCGAGGGATTTGGTTTCCTCGGGCGTGAGCGAGATTTCGGGGACCAGCTCCACTCGGACGTCGCTGAACTGCGAGGAGCTTTCTTCGACCAGGGCCTCCACCAGCGCGCCCTCGCGATCAGGGTCGGATTCCGCGGCTTTGTACCGCGCGTCGATCGCCTCGAGGAGGGCGCGCCGGCTGGCCAGCACGGGCTGGACGGGCGCGCCGCTGCAAAACCCGAGGTCCTGGATCGCTTCGTAATCGAGGGGATCAGCAAGGGCGACCACCAGCCGCTTGCCCTCGAAGCGGATGGGAAGCGCGGTGTATTTTCGGGCCACGGCGGGCGGAACCAGCAGCAGGGCGTCCGGGTCGCTGGGCGTCTGCGAGGGATCGAGTTGCGGCAGACCCAGTTGGCTCGCGAGAATGGCGAACAACTCGCCCTCCGTGAGGTAGCCCATCTCGATCAATGTCTCGCCCACGCGTCCGCCGGTCTCCCGCTGGCGCGCCAGGGCGGTCTCCAGTTGCGTGGGCGTGAGGGTGCCCCGTTCGATCAACAAGTCGCCGAGACGTTTGCGGGCGATGAGGGTCTCCTTGCCAGGAACCGGGTGCGGCCTAAAGGTAGAGTCGAGCGGCCAGACCGTCAAGCCACAGCGGTGTGCTCACGGGCGGTTGGTAAAAAAGCCATCGACCCCAAGGCGCAACAACCGAGCCTTGTCGCGCGCGCGGTCCACGGTGTACGGAATCACCGCATGCCCTGCGCGATGGATCGTGCGGACGAGATCCGCCGTCACGACGCGCGCTGGAGGATGGATGGAGCACGCCTCAAGGCGCCTGGCTCGTGCCAGCGCGGTGCGCAGCGACCAGGGATGCACCAGCACGCCGATCGCGATCGAGCGGTCCAGGCGCCGGAGGCGTTCGAGATAGCGCACGTGGAACGACGAAATCAACGCCCGGCGAGCCCAACCGAGGCGGCGCAGCACTCGCAGCAACTTCGATTCGAGGTGCGGGTAGAGCCGCTTCCTTCCGGTTTTGAGCTCGATATTGGCGGCGGCCCTCCCATCCAGCACGCGCAGTACCTCGCGAAGCGTCGGGACCCGTGTGCCTTCGAACGCCGGTGAGAACCACGCTCCGGCGTCCAGTCCCGTGATCTCGCGACGCGAGCGGGTTCCAACCGCCGCGCGCACTCCGGTGGTGCGCCGGAGCGAGGCGTCGTGGATCACCACGAGCTCGCCGTCTCGAGTCTGGTGCAGGTCGAACTCGATCACGGGCGCTCCGGCCTGGAGCGCGAGTCGAAACGCGGGAAGCGTGTTCTCGGGGGCCGCGGCCGACGCGCCCCGGTGGGCGATGATCAAAGGGCGGTTGCAGCGCCGCGCTCTTATCGCCGCCTGGAGGACCGACCGCACTGGCCGAATTGACTTGGCTGTCATGATCCGGTACAGTCCTTCGCTGCGTCCGCGAGATCGTCGTGAGCACCCCGGAACCGCCGAATCCGCCCCTCCAAATTCAGGTCGAACTCGACGACGGCGTCGCGCAGGGCATTTACACGAACCTTGCGTTGGTGGCGCATACGGAAACGGAGTTTCTGTTCGATTTCCTGTTCGTCCAGCCCCAGCAGCCCAAAGCCAAGGTTCGGGCGCGAATCATTTCCAGCCCGAGCCACACCAAGCGATTTTTTCTCGCGCTGCGCGAAAACATCACTCGATACGAGGTCCGCTTCGGAGAAATCAAGGTGTCCGAGGGCGGACCCGGTCCACGCGGCCTCCCCCACGAATGACGCGGTGGCGCGGAGTCCCGTTGGTCGCGGGGCTCTTGTTCGCCGTACTCGGAGTCGCCTCCCGAGCGGCCGCGGCTGACCTGCCCCGGCCGGTCGCGCTGCACGGCGCGTTGACGCCCGATGGCGCGTCGGCCTCCATACAGGTCACCGTCGGCAATCCGTTGCCCAACCACGTCAGCGCACCCGGTGTGCTGGAAGTGTACCTGTCCCGCGACGGCGTGATCGACGCCGACGACGTGCGCCTCGATCAACGGCCGGTGACCGCCGTTGCAGCGGGCGGCCGGGCCGAGTTCGACCTGAGGCCCGCCGTGCCCCCGCAGCCTCCGGGACGGTATTACGTGATCGCGAGGGTGCTTCCCGCCGATCCCGCCGCGGCGCCGCCCCGCGCGACCGACGCGCTCTGGGGCGTGCCGCTGGCGCTCGGCCCCGATCTGGTGATCGAGGACCTTCGCGCGACCAACCGGGCCGAGGGCGCGCAGGTCACGGGGCGCGTGCGAAACCGCGGGACTCACACGGCGCCCGCGGTCTCGGTCGGCGTGCTGTGGACCCTCCGCGACGATCCGGTCACCCGAGCCCAGGAGTCCGCGGCGCTGCCGGAGGTGGCGGCGAACAGCACGGCGTTGTTCGACGTGCTCGTGACGCCCGGCGATCTCCCCGCCGGGGAGTACGGGCTGATGGCCGAGGTGGATCCGGACCAACGGATCGCGGAATCGGACGAGGACAATAACCGATCCCGGCTCGCCGCCGGGTTCCGCCTGGGACCGGACCTGGTGGTCGCCGAGTTGTCGGCCCGTCAGGAAGGCGGCGCCGTGGTGGTCCGCGACGCGGTCTCGAACCAGGGCAATCGGAGCGCTGACGGCTGCGGGATCCTGTTCTTTCTGTCGCGAAACGGGGTATGGGATCAAGGCGACGTCTCGCTCGGGTACCGGCTGGTGCCGTCCCTCCAGCCCGGAACCGACTCCCGCGCCGAAACGCACCTGCCGATCCCACCACGCGGCTTGTCCACGGCCCGCTACTTTCTGATCGCCAAGGTGGACGGCGCCAACACCGTGGCGGAAAGCCGTGAAGGCAACAATCTGGCCCTGGCCCCGGCGCCGCTGGATCTGCGACTCCCGCCCTAACTGGGTCCCGCGCCTCACGGCCCTTCCTCAAAGATCCGCGTAAAGTGCGCCAGCATCTTGTGTCGGGCGTACGAGGAGAACAGCCCGGCGGTGTAGTGCCCTGCGGGCAGCCAGACCAGATCCGGTCGTCCGAACCCGCGCCAAAGAGCCTCGACATACGATCGAGGGATGACGCGGTCGAAACGGGCGTTGATCATCAACACCTTGCGAGGCGATACCAGGGGCGCGTAGGTGAGGGGGTCCACGTCTTCGAGCGTGGGCGCAACCGACTCGTTAAAGGACCGGCGCGTGAGGCCTTGCTCCGCGATCAGACTGTCCCGGATGCGCTCCAGCGAGGACTGGTGGGAGTCGCGGATAATGCCGGCCAGGTTGCCGCCGCCCAGGAGCAGCGCCGCGGCGCGAATTCGGGGTTCCACGGCGGTGAGCAGACTCCCGACCAGCGCGCCGTGCGACATGCCGACCAGCGCGATCCGACCACCGTCGATTTCTTGGCGCGTGAGCGCCCAGTCCAGGACACGGCGCGCGTCGATCACCCGCGCCCGCAACAGATCCCGAAATAACGGAAGGCTCGCGGGGCTGCCGTAGAGCCGGCCGATGTCGCCCTGGCTGCGAAAGCGGACGCACGCGTAGCCCTGCTCGGCAAAATAGACCGCGAAGCCTTGTGAAAAATAATCGCCGCGCGTAATCGGCAGCAGCAGCACGAGCGGAAAGCGCTTCCCCTCGTTGGGAAGGTACAGGAAGGCTTCGACCGGTTCCACGCCCGGCGCGTGCAGGACCGACGAAAACGTGAGTCGGCTGACCGTGTAGGTCCCGCGCCGTTTGACCGAGCCGATCCGCGGCTGCAACGGCACGGGCGGGACGTCGAACAGCGCGGTGTGCCGATCCGGGACCGGAAACGAAGACCGATCCGGGACCGGCACCGAAGCTGCGCACGCGGTGAGGGTCAGGACCAGGCCGAGGCGCGCGGCGCGGGCTGCGACGGCGAACGGCTTACTGCGCATCGGCCAGGAATCCGTGTCGGCGTCCCAACCAGTAGGCGACCAGGTAGTCCACCCCAGCCAGGGACACGCGCGGGTCGCCGCGGCGATCGAGTCGATAGGGGTTGGAGGCCCATTCGAACGACGACCGCGGGCGCTCATCGACCGGGACCGGCCGGCAAGCCTGGGGGGCGCCGTGTCGGTCGTCGAACCAGGCGCGGCACACGTCGCGTCGCGTGCTGTTGACCACGGTCTCGTCGCGTTTGGGAAATGGAAACCGCGTCAGCGTGTCCATTGCCAACGCCAAGGCGGTCTCGTCGCGCCACCCCGGGTCTTCCACCGCCTGGGTGATGAACGCGAAGAACGGATTGCCTTCGGCCCGAACCACGCCCCACACGCGCCCTAACGCCTCGCGGTATCGTTCGACGAGTTCCGGGTCGCGCTCGAGCCGAATCAGCGGGTACAGGCCCAGGTACGCGAGGTTGTTGTCCGAGTGGTTCACGCCGAACAGATACTCCCACCAGGGATCGCGCGCGCGCACCGCGGCGCGCCCGTATCCGCGATCGAGCAGGGTCGCGTACGCGCGGTCGAAGCGCTCCGCCCGTGTGACCGACACCGCGACCTTCGCGAACGTCAATGCCAAGAGCGAGTTGAGCGGCTCGGTCAACGCCCCGCCGGCGAGGTCGCCGTGTTTGGTGGGGCGGCCGTCCGCGTCCACGATCCGCCACTCGTGCGCGATCAAACGGTCGACCAGCGCGGCCACGCGCCGCGCGATCTCCTCGCGGTGGGGAGCATCTTCTTCCAGCGCCTCGAAGGCCGCGGCGTACCCGAAAAACACGCCGGCGTACTGGTCCACGCTCACGTCGCCCAGCCAGCGAAATGCCCGCCACGGCCCTGAGCCCTGCCGCCACGTCGGCCATTCTCGCGGCACCGGGCCGCTCGCGCGTTTGACCATCCTCGCCAGCACGCCGGGAACGCCGGTGGCGTCGTGGAGGAGGTGCAGACCCGCGAGACCGCGGTCCAGGCGTTCGGCCGCTGCCGGATCGCGGGTGGCCATCCACCGGAACGCCTCGGCCGCCACGTAGCAGCCGGTCCAGATCGCGGCGTCCTGAGCGTTGAGTGGATCATTCGGGTCCGGCGGGTCACGACGCTCGCTGAGCACAAGCCCTTCGGGCGTGAGGTGCGGGATCATGGCCGCCTCGAACCGCAGCGCCTTGGCGAGCAGTCGGCCGTCGCGGGGCGGCGCCTGCGGCAGGGGCCCGAGCGGCCGGCGAGCATCCGGAATGCTCACCCGAGGCCGACAGCCCGCCACCGCGAGGGCCGCGAGCAAGACTGCGCGCCGCGAAATCACGGCGCGACCGGTGGGAGCGGACCCAGGCGCGACAAACCGCGGGAGACCACCGCGGACAGATAGCGATCCATGTACGGGCCGTTGAACGACATTCGCGCCTCGTAGTGGGGGGTCTCGTAATACTCCGAAGGGATCACGTACCCCACATAGTCATTGGCGAATCCAACGACCACGGCGCGTCGGCCCAAGCGAGTGGCCTCGGCCTTCCAGGCCGCGCCGATCTGCGCGGAGAGGTCGCACGGCACGCCGATGAGGATCCCGTCGCCGATTACCGCAAGGGTGACGCTGGTGGCACGGTCGAAGAGCAGATCGCCGACCACCCGCGGAAGACGTCGGTGGGGCGAGACTTTGATCTGCGAGGCCGGCAGGTCGAGCGTCAACCGCCAGGAGCCCAGCGCCGCGCGACCAGCCCAGGTGTCTGCGGGCAGGCGATCCCTGGCGGTCTGGACGCGATCCGCGAGATCAACGCCCATGGCCTCCGTGGCTGTGAACCGATCCCGAGCCTCCGGTGGGACGCCGGTTTGATCAGCCACCGCGCCGGCCGTGAACAAGGCCACCCCGCCCCGCTCTTCCAGCGAGCGAGCGAACGCGCCCGGATAGTCACCCGACAACAGCGCGTTGTCCGCCTTGAGGACCGTGGCATGGGCGGAAAAATTGACCACGGTCGCCAGCGGGATCCCGGCGGGTCGCCGCACCGCCAGAAACGGGACCGCGGCGTCGGCATATCCGTCGGGAATCATGCGGTTGGTGACGCGATCGGGCGCCATGGCCTCCCCCCACGCGACTTCGGCGGGGGCAAGGTCGCGTATCGCGGTAATCGCGGCCGTCGACGCACGATCCACCAAGAAGCGAAACAGGGTCTCGTCGTACTCGCCGGCCGCAAAGCTCTCCCACACCCTGCGGGCGACGGCGCCGAAGCTGGAATGCGTGTGGGTTGCGGCAACGATCAGGTCCCCGCCCGCCACGTTGACCTCGCGATCGAGGCGCGCCTCGATGGCGGTCACCATGTCGTCGGTGACGGCCAGGAGATCCAGGGAGACCAGCACGAGCGTGCGCTCGCCTGCGGCCAGCGCCAATGCGCGAGCGTACACCCGGTCGTGTACGCCCTGGGACGGTCGGCCCAGGCGGTTGCCATAGCCCGCGAGGGGCGGGGAGCCGGTCGGCGTCATGTCCACCCGAGCGGCTCCGGCCAGCAGAGGCTGCGGCTCGATCGGCGTCACCCGGTCGGCTTGAGCGAGCGCCGCGGTGAACGCGGAGGTGGACTCGACCGGCGTGTGATCGATGGGCAGGCAGCCGCTCGCTGGGAGGGCCAGCAATACCCCGACGGTCAGCGCACGTAAATGGGGTTTGAGAAGATCCACGGACGCCATTGTCCTTGCACCGAGAGCGCTACTTCCGCGCGGTAGACCCCAGCCCCTGGCGCGGGCAGCGAGAGACGAGCGGCCTCAGCGTGCGCCACGGGGCGCCCGTCGCGCAGCACGGTGATCAGCCCGCGATGGGGTGCGAAGACCTCGACCGTCAACCCGTGCGCGACCGGCACCTCGTCGCCCATGTGCCACGCTGTCCCGGTCCCGTCAATCACGCGGAACTCGAAATCCGGGGCGGGCTTGAACACCTCGAAGGCAAAATAGACCCGACCCTGGCGAAGGGCGGCCAGCAAGCCGTCCCGCGTGCGATCGGGGGCCAGGACATACAGCGGCACGAGCCGAAACGCCAATGGGTAGGGATCGAGTTGTCGCCCCAATACGCGGACGTTCTGATGCGCGTCCGGGGTGGCGACGGCGGTCAAGCGGCGCCGAGTGGTTTGTTGGTCGAAGGCCGCCAGCGCGCGGTCGGGCCGCCGGATCGTCCTGGACAAGATCTCTCCGGGATAAGTGCCGTACCAGACCGCCACGTCCAGCGCCCATGCCAGGTACCGCCAGCGGTGGGTCTTGGCTTCATCGTACAGGTCCCAGACTTCGACCCCGGCCACCGAGGGTTCGTCCCACAACGTGAGCCGGTTGGGATGGGCGCCGATTGGCAGCCCGCCCTGCGCCGTGATTGCGGTCGCCACCTCGGCGCAGGTCAGACCCTGGGGGTCGAGGAAGCGGTCGATCCCGACGGCGAGCAGGTACTGGTCGTCGCACCGAAACTCGGCGCCTCGGATCAGGAGCACGCCGTTGCGTTCACCCGCCATGCCGGACTCGAAGATCGCGGGGCGGTTGTGATCCGTCAACATCACGAAGTCCAGACCCGCGGCGCGGGCCGCACGCACGATCTCATCTTCATCGCCGCGGCTGTCGTGGGAGAGGTGGGTATGGACGTGCACCACGCCTTTGAACCGTCGAAGCTCCGGGTCCGCCGGGGAAGCGGGCTCCGCGGGCAGCGCGGCGAGTTCTTGGCGGATGGCGTGGAACGTAGAGGGAAGGGTGCACCCGACCGTCACGCTGAGGGCGACGAGCCCCACGATCGCGGACGCACCGCGCATACCGAAATAGTACTTGAAGGTGCCCGAGCGATCAAGCGCGGGGGGCGACGACGAGCGCGACCAGGTACTCCTGGTTGCCGTCCCGCCCCTGGATCGGCGAGGGGATCGTCCCTTTCCAGGCCAGTCCCGACCCCGCGGCCGCCGCCACCACGTCCTCCACGGCGCGGATCCGCTGGGCCGGGTCTCGGACGATCCCGCCCCGGCCGACGTGCGCGCGTCCTACTTCGAACTGCGGTTTGACGAGCGCGATCACCCGCGCCTCGGGCCGGAGAAACTCCGCGGCCTTCGGGAGGACCAGGCGCAGGGAGATGAACGACACGTCGATGACCGCGAGATCGATCGGGTCGGTGATGGTGGCGCGCGGCAAGCTCCGGATGTTCGCGCGCTCCACCAATCGGATGCGCGGGTCGCTGCGGAGTTCCCATGCGAACTGTCCGTATCCGACATCCACGGCCCACACGCGGGTCGCCCCCCGCCTGAGCAGGCAGTCGGTGAACCCGCCGGTCGATGCCCCGATGTCCAGACACACCAGGCCGTGGGGGTCGATCCCGAACGCGTCCAGCGCCGCGGCGAGTTTCATTCCTCCGCGGCTGACGTAGGGATGTTCGGGACCTTCGACGTGCAACGTGGCGTCCGCCGCGACGAACTCCCCGGGTTTTTCGACCGGGCGATCGCCGGATCTCACCAGCCCCGCCAAGATCAGCGCGTGGGCTCGCGCGCGGCTGGGGGCCAGGCCGCGGGCCACCAAAGCCAAGTCCGCTCGTTGTTTCTTGATCGGTGCACGCGACATGCTCACACCGTAGCAAACCGTTCGCCGGCGGCGCAACCGGCGAGCCCTTGCGCTTTGTGGGGCGGGCCGTGTATCAAGGATCGAGGAGTGCGTCACGATGGACAAGAAACAGCTACGGTTCTCGATCTGGTACGTGGTGGTGGCGCTGTGGGTCGTGGCCCTGATCCAGTTGTTCGTGACTCCCGCCTTCGGCCCCTCGGAGCTCTCTTACAGCGACTTCAAGGCCGCGGTGGCGGGAGACAAGGTGGAAGAGGTGTCGATTTCAACCGCCACGATTCACGGCCGTCTCAAAGCCGACCAAGCCGGGGACTCGGCGCGTCTTTTCAACACCATCCGAGTGGACGATCCGGACCTCTTGCGCGATCTGGAGGCCCACGGCGTGAAAGTCACGGGCGTGATCGAGAGCACCTTTCTCCGCGATTTACTCTCCTGGGTGGTGCCGATTCTGGTGTTTGCGGGAGTGTGGCTGTTCCTCATGCGCCGGATGGGTCAGGGCCAGGGCGGGTTTATGACCGTGGGCAAGAGCAAAGCCAAGATCTACATGGAGCAGGATATCAAGGTGCGGTTCACCGATGTGGCGGGCGTGGATGAAGCGCAACAGGAGCTGCGCGAGGTCATCGAGTTTCTCAAGACCCCCGGCAAATTTACCCGCTTGGGCGGCAAGATCCCCAAAGGCATCCTGTTGGTGGGTCCGCCGGGAACCGGGAAAACCCTGCTCGCGCGCGCCGTGGCCGGGGAGGCCGCAGTTCCGTTCTTCTCGATCAGCGGGTCCGAGTTCGTGGAGATGTTCGTCGGCGTGGGCGCCGCGCGGGTGCGCGATCTGTTTCTGCAGGCCAAACAGAAGGCGCCGTGCATCATCTTTATCGACGAGTTGGACGCCTTGGGGAAAGCGCGCGGGATGGGACCCATGGCGCATGAAGAGCGCGAACAGACGCTCAACCAGCTCCTCGTCGAGATGGACGGGTTCGATCCGCGCGTCGGGGTGATCCTGATGGCCGCGACCAACCGGCCGGAGATTCTGGATCCCGCGTTGCTCCGCGCCGGGCGCTTTGATCGCCACGTGGTGGTGGATCGCCCCGATCGGTTGGGCCGGCTGGCAATTCTCAAGGTTCACGCCCGCAGCGTACCCCTTGGGCCCGACGCGGATCTCGAAGTCATCGCCGGAATGACGCCGGGCTTCGTGGGGGCGGATCTGGCCAACCTGATCAACGAATCCGCGCTGCTGGCGGTTCGCCGGGGCAAGGACCTGGTGGGCGCCGCGGAACTGCAGGAGGCCGTGGAACGGGTCATTGCGGGGCTTGAGCGAAAGAACCGCGTGTTGAATCCCATGGAACGCGAACGCGTGGCGCATCACGAAATCGGTCACGCGCTGATGGCGTTGTCGATGCCCGGCATGCACCCGGTCCAGAAAATTTCGATCATCCCGCGCGGCGTTGCCGCGCTCGGGTACACGCTGCAGTTACCCACCGAGGACCGCTTTCTGATGACCAAGTCGGAGCTTGAGGATAAAATCGCCATGCTCCTGGGTGGCCGCGTGGCGGAAGAGATCATCTATCACGAAGTCTCCACCGGGGCCCAAGACGATCTGATGAAGGCCACCGACATTGCGAAGAGCATGGTTAAGACATACGGCATGAGCGCCAAGCTCGGCGGGGTCACGTTCGACGGCGCACGACAACCCACGTTCCTGCAGGCAGCCCCAGCCGGCGCTCCTGCGGACTACAGCGAAGCCACGGCGCGGGAGATTGACTGCGAGGTGCGGTCCATCATCGACGCGCAATACGCCCGGGTGCGGGCCACGCTGCAAGCGCGTCAGGATGCGCTGCGACGGGCGGCCGCCGTACTGCTGGAAAAAGAGACCATGACCGGCGACGAGTTGCGGACGTTCGTCGCGTCGCCCGCCGCATAGTCCGCAACGCATCACGCGTCGTTGGCCCCGGGCGGGTTTCTGCTACAATCGCGCCGTGCCCGCGTCCGATCCGATTCGATACCGTATCGAGCCCGTCGACCCCGCCGCTCACCTGTTCGAGGTGACGTGTACGATTCCCGACCCGGACCCGAACGGCCAGCGCGTGGCCCTGCCGACTTGGATTCCCGGCAGCTATCTCATCCGGGACTTCGCCCGTCACGTGGTGACGCTCCACGCGCGGTCACAGGGTCGGCCGGTTCACGTGATCAAGCTCGACAAGGCCAGCTGGCGCTGCGACCCGGTCAGTGGTCCCTTGATCATCGTGTGCCGCGTGTACGCGTGGGACCTGTCGGTTCGCACCGCGTACCTCGACACGACGCGGGGCTACTTCAACGGCACCAGCGTGTTTTTGATGGTCGAGGGACAAGAGCACCGGCCGTGCGCCGTGGAGATCGCGCCACCGCCTGGCGGGGCGCGCGACTGGCGCATCGCGACCGCGATGCGCCGAAGCGGTGCGGACCCGTACGGGTTCGGCGGCTATTGCGCAGCGGACTACTACGAACTAGTCGACCATCCGGTCGAGATGGGGAACTTTGCCCTGGCGTCGTTCACGGCGTGCGGGGTCCCGCACGATGTGGTGCTCACGGGGCGCCACCGCGCGGACGTCGAGCGCCTCGGCCGAGATCTGCAAGCCGTCTGTGAACACCACATTCGGATGTTCGGAGAACCCGCACCATTCGATCGGTACGTGTTCCTGATCCACGCGGTCGGTGACGGCTATGGAGGGCTCGAGCACCGGGCCTCCACCAGCCTGCTGTGCTCGCGCAACGATCTCCCGAACCCCGGCGAGGCCGAGGTCAGCGACCAGTACCGCACGTTTTTGGCATTGGCAAGCCACGAGTATTTTCACGCCTGGAACGTGAAGCGGATCAAACCCCAAGCGTTCGTGCCCTACGATCTATCTCGAGAAATGTACACGCGACTGTTGTGGGCGTTCGAGGGCATCACCTCGTACTACGACGCGCTGGCGCTGGTCCGCACCAAACGCATCACGCCGACGAGCTACTTGGAGCTGTTGGGTCAAACCATCACGCGACTGCTGCGTGGGGCCGGGCGGTTCAAGCAGACCGTGGAAGAGTCGAGCTTCGACGCGTGGATCAAATTCTACAAACCCGATGAAAATACCCCGAACGCCGTGGTCAGCTATTACACCAAGGGGGCGTTGGTCGCGTTGGCGCTCGATCTCACCATTCGACGTGAGACCGCGAACACTCGGTCGCTGGACGACATCATGCGGGCGTTGTGGGAACGGTACGGCAAGACCGGCATCGGCGTTCCCGAAGACGGCGTGGAGCGGATCGCCTCGGACGTGTCGGGGCTTGATCTACGGGCGTTTTTTGATCACGCGCTGCGGAGCGCCGAGGACCTGCCGCTCTCCGAGCTGTTTGCGGCGTTCGGCATCGACCTCGCGTTGCGGCCGGCGGAGTCGGAGCAGGACAAGGGCGGGAAGCCAGTCGCCAACCCCCGCCCAGCCAGGTCGACACTCGGAGTCCGCTTGGCGGATCAGACTCCGGACGCGACGTTGGCCGCGGTTTACGACGGCGGCGCGGCTCGCGCCGCGGGTCTGGCCGCCGGTGACGTGATCGTTGCGGCCGACGGGCTGCGGGCCACGCGGGCAAACCTGGATGCCCTGGTCGGCACGCACCCGCCGGGAAACACGGTCCGCATCCATGCGTTTCGCCGCGACGAATTGATGGTATTCGACGTGGTGCTCAGGGCCGCGCCCGCGGATACCTGCGTCCTCACGCTGCGGGATCCGGTCGACGAACTGACTCGGTCCCGGCGCGCCGCGTGGTGGGCTGAGGTCAACCCGGAGACGTAACCGCCCCTGCCGCGGGCCAGCGGACGAGCCGTCGCCGCATCAGGTAGATCGCGACCAGAGCCATCAGCACCAGATCGGCAGCCTGCCACGGCCCGGACGGCGGGTCACCGTTGCGCGGGATGATCATTCCGCAACCCCCTGTCTGGGGCGAGGAGTCTTCGTTGAGCGAGCTCAAAGATGCCCCGGACATGGCTGACGCGAACGCCGTGTTCTGGCGATTGCCCGAGAAGTCGTACGACGCGGCGGCGTAGTAGTAGGTCACCCCGTCGATCAATCCGTCGTGGAGCGCCTCGCCCGCCTCTCCGGGCTGGCCCGAGAAGTCCCCCAGGATCTCCCCGTCGGTCGGACCGGTGGGGAATCGGTCTAGGCGGAAGCGAATCTGCACGCCGACGAAATCCGCATCCGGAGGGTTGTTCCAGCGCAATCTGATCTGGCCAAGCTCTCCGGTGGCCGAAAATTGGCGCACGTCCTCGGGAGCTGTGGTGTCCGCGACCGTGGGGAGAACCACCGTCAGGTCGTTCGAACGGGATACATTGCCAGCGGCATCCGCACTCTGCGCCCGGACGTGGTACGTGGCTCCGGCGGTCAAGCCGGTGAGCGTTTGGCTGTGGCTCGACACCAGGGTCGCGCTGGCCGGAGATTGTTGCCCGTAGGCCGTGGTGAGGCCGAACTCGACCCACGAGGTCGCCGGCTCGTTGGTGGACCACGTCACCACGACGGACGTCGGCGTCGCGTTTCCCGCAGCCAGGTTGGAAATCGTGGGGCCGGTGGTGTCGGGCGCGGCGGCCGTGGTGAAGGTCCTATTGGTCGAGACCGCGACGTTGCCGGCCGCATCCGCGCTGCGGACGCGGTAGTTGTAGGTGGTTGCGGTTTGGAGCCCGGAGAGCGCGGCGCTGTGGGCGGTGACCAGCGTGGCGTTGAGGGTGGTGGAGGCGCCGTAGGCCGTGGTGGTGCCGTAGTCGACCTGGGTGGTGGAAGCCTCGTTGGTGGTCCAGGTGATGGTCGCGCCCGCGTTGGTCACCGAGCCCGACGCAATGCTTGAGAGCGTGGGCGCGGTGGTGTCGGGTTGCGCGGATGTCGTGAACACAAAGTCGGCTGACGACGCCGTATTGCCGGCCGCGTCCGCGCTCCTGACGCGGAAGTGGTAGGTCGTTGACGCAGTGAGTCCGATCAGGGATCTGCTGTGGCTGGTGACCAGGGTGGTGTCGGTGGACGACGATCCATAGGAGGTCCCGAGGCCGTAGTCCACCACGGACGTCGACGGCTCGTTCGTGGACCACGTAATCACGGTGCTCGTGGCTCCCGTGGAACTGGCGACCACGCCGGAGATGGTGGGCGCCGTGGTATCCGGCGCCGCAAGCGTCGTAAAGGTGGCATCGCCGGAGACCGCGACGTTGCCGGCCGCGTCCGCGCTGCGTACGCGGAAGTGATAGGTGGTGCCGCCCTGCAAACCGACGAGCGCGGCGCTGTGAGCGGTGACGAGCGTGGCGTCGAGCGTGGTCGAGGCGCCGTAGGCCGTGGTGGTGCCGTAATCGACCTGCGTGGTCGCGGCTTCGTTGGTGACCCACGTGATGCTGGCTGCCGCGCTGGTCACGGAGCCGGACGTGATGTTCGACAGCCCCGGCGGCGTGGTGTCCGCGGCCGACGCGGTGGTAAACGTGTTGTCCGCCGACACCGCGGTATTGCCGGCGGCATCGGTGCTGATCACCCGATAGTGGTAGGTGGTGGCGGCCGATAGTCCGCTGAGTGTCCGGGTGTGGGCGGTCACCCGCGTGGAATCAAGGGCGGTTGAACTCCCGTAGCTGGTGGTGAGCCCAAATTCCGCCAGCGATGTCGACGCTTCGTTGGTCGCCCACGTCAGCGTCGTGCCGGATGCGGTGATGGCGCTGGCAGCAACCGCGGAAATCACGGGTGGGGTGGTGTCGGGGACGACCTTGCTCACCTCGTTGGAGAACCCGCTCAGCCCGCCCGCGGTGTTTTCCGCGGTCACCGCAAAATAGTACGTTCCGGGACCCAGCCCGGTGACGGTATACGAAGTCACCAAACCAACAGGAATCACCGTGGTGTATGAACCGGAGCTGGTTCCGTAGTGGACGTTGTACCGGGCCAAGTCAGGCTCGGTGTTGGCGTCCCAAGACAAGATGGCGTCTGCCGCAAAGACTGGAGTTCCCGACCCCAAGACGACGAGCGCCGCGAACAGGAGCGCGCCTATCAAAGACAGTACGGACGATGGGTGCGATTTGAGATTTTGTGGAATGCTGGGACTGCTGGTTGTCATGTCGGTCTAGCTCACCCTTCTGTTCGATTCTGGAACCTCACGATCCTTGTCTGCGTTTTGCGCTTTGAACATGCGAGTGCGCAAAACCACCGAAGCTCTCAGCAAAGATGGTGCCAACCCAAGATCGGTCGAAAGCGCGATGAAAGTGGTCGGATTTCTCGACAGGAACCGATCTCAAGGCAGGGGTGTCAGGTCGTCAGGAAACGATGTACTCGGTGCTGAATCGTAATCAGGATCACAGTTTCAGTGTGTCAGGCACGGATCGCGGACAGATCGAAGCGTCTTCGATGCGTCGACGCCGCTCGAGGCACCGGCGGCTCAGGGGCAAGTGCACCGCCCGGAATCTAGACGGTGCGAAGGGACAACTGCCAGGTTTTCAGCAATCTGGTGCAGACCCAGCCGACCTCGACTTTTGAGGGGGGGACGTGGTATGGCGTGGCTGTCTATCGTGGACGTTCACCGCGCATTCGGACGTTACGATGAACGATGCTCGTAGCAGCCAGCCGGAGTCGCGCTCCCTGAGCAATAGCGTAGCGCCGCCCCGTATGAGCAGAGCGCTTGCGGAGCATCTTCGGCGGCTCTCAGCGAGCTTTTCTCGTTGGACCGGCCGGGACTTGGTTGCAAGGCCGAGCGATGTCAACGATTTGGCCAGGCAATTGTTCGAAGCGCCGTTCGTCCTCCTCTCGCACGGGACCGAGTCGGATCCGATCCTCAACTACGGGAACCGGATGGCGCTGACCCTGTGGGAGACCGATTGGGAGCGATTTACGCGTATGCCGTCGCGCCTGACCGCGGAGCCGCTGGCCCGTGGCGAACGTGCGCGCGTTCTGGCCGATGTGGCACGTCAGGGCTATACCGATACGTACCGAGGCGTCCGGATCTCGACCGGCGGACGTCGGTTCCTGATCGAGCGCGCCGTGGTGTGGACGATTGTGGACGCTGACGGACGATACCAGGGCCAGGCCGCCATGTTCGAGCAGTGGATGTACCTCGATTGATGTGAAGCGCAGCGCACAGTGTCCCGCCTATCCGTGAAAGTGATTCCCAAGGCTTCCTCAACGCGCATCGTTGGCTGGCTGGGCAAGGCCTTGAAAGTCGCGGTCACCGCGGCGCCCGAAGGGGGGCGGGCCAACGCAGCCGTGTGCGAACTGCTCGCGTCGTCGCTGGGAGTGGCGACATCCCGTGTGCGGTGCGTTGCGGGGCACGCGTCGTCGCGAAAACTGTTCGAAATCGACGAATTGACCGAGACGGAGGTTGTCGCGCGCCTCGGTCGTCTTGGGGCTAGCCCGCAGGCCCATTCCCAAGAGTCCTGACCAGTACCTGAGGAGATCCCACCTCTGCGTTCTGTCCCGGGGAACAACTACCTTGGGACTCCCGCTGACGCCGCAAACAGGCCACTCGTGTCGTTACGAAGAAGATAACGCTCAAGTTTTTGCCCGACATCTCCAGGGATTCGGACGTCGTATTAAGAAACATGCTAATAGTTTCAACGCGTTAAATAAGATTTTGGATTGTCTAAAAAAAGTTCTTGCCTGGGACAAAATTTGGGATTATATTCCCAAATATGAAAAAGGACATGAGCCAGGCCCTTTCGGCCGCGATTCGAAAGTTGCTTCGCCCCGTAATTCGCATCCTGCTGAGGAACCACGTTTCCTTCGGAGTGTTTTCAGACCTGGCGAAACGGGTCTATGTAGAAGTGGCCATGGAGGAGTTCGGATTGCCCGGGCGAAAACAGTCCGTTTCCAGGGTGTCCATCCTGACCGGTCTATCCCGCAAGGAAGTGGGGCGCGTCAGGCATCTGCCCATCCCGGATGACGCGGAGGCTGTCGGGCGCTACAACCGGGCGGCTCGGGTAGTGACCGGCTGGGTCCGAGACGAGGCCTTTTCCGACGGACAGGGAAACCCGGCCGTTTTGTCCGTGGAAGGAACCGGGGCCACCTTCGCCGAGTTGGTCCGGCGGTTCAGCGGGGATGTACCGGCCCGGGCGGTCTTGGACGAGCTGTTGCGAAACGGCCTGGTGGGGCGTCGGGGGGAGGGCAAGGTCCGCCTTCTGGCCCGTGCCTATGTCCCACGCAGGGAGGAGACAGAGAAACTCAGCATTCTGGGAACGGATGTATCGGATCTGGTTCGCACCATCGACCATAATCTTCGCGCCGGGGAGACCGAGGCCCTCTTTCAACGCAAGGTCGCCTATGACAACCTGCCCGAAGAAGTCCTGCCGCAACTGAGAGAGCGCACCCGCGAGCGAGCGCAGGCCCTCTTGGAAGAGATGGACCGATGGCTTTCACAACATGACCGAGACCTGAATCCTTCCGCCCAGGGGACAGGGCGAAAGCGTGGCGGCATCGGTATTTATTATTTTGAAGAAGAGTTCCCGGAGGGAGGAAGGGGAAAATGACGCGCATGTTTTTGAAGAGGATGTTAGTTCTGGTGCTGCCCATAGCGGTCCTGGTCTCCTGTAGCGCCGACAATAGCACGTTTTCGGGCGGCGGCATCGGCGGCACGGGAGTCACCGTGGGCCCCATTACGGGATTCGGCAGCATTTTTGTGAATGGCGCCGAGCTGGACATCTCCAACGCCACCGTGACCTTGGAGGGCGTGGATGACGATTCAGGCGATCCCAATCGCAGTCTGAAGTTGGGGATGGTGGTGGTCGTGCGTGGGAACTTCAGCCCGGACGGCCTCACCGGCGTGGCCACCAGCGTGGCCTTCGAAGACAACCTGGAAGGCCCCGTAGATAGCGTGGACGCGGGAAATCAATTGACAGTGCTGCGTCAGACAGTGGTCGTGAATACCTCCACGGTTTTTGACGGGTTTAACGCTCTGAGTGAGCTGAGCCAAGGCGAGATGGTGGAGGTCAGTGGTCTGGTGGATGCCAACGGAAATATTCTGGCCACCCGAATCGCGTTCAAAGGGGACGACTTTAATGCTGTCGGGGAACTCGAGATCAAGGGGACTATCCGGAACCTGGATACCACGTCGAAAACTTTTGTGATTGGAGCAGCGACAACTCCCCTGGTAGTGCAATACACCGGGGCCGAGCTGAAACTTGAAAATTCTCCCAATGGCGTGCTGGAAAATGGTCTGTTCGTGGAAGTGGAGAGCAAACAACCTCCGTCGGGCGGGGCCATCCAGGCCAGTGAGGTCGCGGTGAAGAGCCCCTTCTCCGACTCCCTGGGCGAGGAAGGTGATCATGTGGAGATCGAGGGCTTTGTGACGGAGTTCAGCTCGCTTGATCAGCCCTTTAAGGTGAACGGCATTCTCGTCCTGACCACTGCCGCCACCGTGTACGAACATGGCTCGGCCATCGACGTGGCGAACGGTGTGCGACTGGAGGTGGAAGGGACGTTGGATGCCGACGGTGTTCTGACGGCGGTGAAGGTGGAGTTTGAGGACAGCAGCGGATAGGAGAGCCGCGATGATGGCGGAGACGCGCTCGTGACGTTCCTGAAGGGATCTCCAAGAGTAGCCCTCGGCGGGGCCGTTGTGGAGCGGGAGGCGGTATTCGTTTAGCGTGAGGCTGCCGGATCACGTTTCACCGGATCACATTTCAAATGTGGGCGCATAGCAGCAAGAGGGGCGAGCAAGGAGAGCGGGAAGAACAGCCAAAGCCCAAGTACGCGCGCTGGAACCTTGAACCGGGCGCATCGATCGCGGACGGACGCTGGGTCGTCAAGCGGCTTGGCGGGGGAAGCCGGTACGAGGTCTACCTGGTCTGGGATGAAAGGCTTTTTGCGCTCATGGTGGCCAAGATCCTACGTCCGGACCAAGCCGAGGATGCCCGGGCACTGGATGAACTCAGGCGCGAGGCTGAGGTGCTCGAAAGACTGGCTCATCCGGTCCTCGTGCGGAGCTTCGGAACCGTTGTCGCGGGTTCCTATCCCCACATCTTGCTCGAGCATATCGAAGGTCCCACTCTCGACAGGCTGATCAATCGACACGGGCAACTTCCGCTCGAACAACTTCTCCCGCTCGCTCTGCATATGGCAGCGGTTCTGCACTACCTTTCAGTCGAGGGCTTTGTTCACCTGGATGTGAAGCCCGGCAACATCATGATGGGCATACCGCCTCGGTTGATCGACTTGAGCATCGCTCGATCCGCGGAGAGCGCCAAGCTGCTCCGGGCCCCAATAGGCACCGACGCCTATATGGCTCCGGAGCAGTGCGATCCAAAGTCCTTTGTGGGATGCATGGGCACTGCAACGGATATGTGGGGCCTGGGGGCGACTCTGTATCATGCAGCCACTGGACGGCGGCCCTTCGTTCGCGCTCCCGCAGCTCGGGACAACACCGATCCCGGGGTCCGCTTCCCGCAACTGGTTGATGCGCCCGGTCCGTTTCCGAAGGGCATTCCTGCGCCCCTTGGGGACCTCATTTTGAGGATGCTGGATCGAAATCCTGCCGCACGGCCAGCGCCCGCAGAATTGCCCTTGGTATTGGAGCCGCTTGTTGCTGGGCTTTCAGGTGGGATCAGGGTTTCCAAGCTCGGCATCCACGCTCGGTCCAGTACCTCAAAATGGATCGATGCCGTGGTTGCGCCGTCAGAACGATAGGGCTGCTCGACGTTCATGAACCAACTTTACCGAAGAGGAGAAGGCCATGACTAACGAATCCTGGCAGGGAGCTGCTGCGACCTACCTTCGGCTCGCTGGTGAAGAAGCCGACCAGGAGGAAGGGACGTGGAGGTCACGGGTGTTGCGGGTGGGAACTGTGTTCGCGACGATCATGGTGGCGTTTGGCTGCGCAAGCGATGATGGGAGTTCCGGGTCGGCCTTGGCATTTAAAGCTGATGGTGACGGTGATGCGGACACCACCGCCACGGCCACTGGGACTGGCCCCAATACGGCGACCGCCACGGCGACTGGAGGCGGTGATGACGGAACGGGTACTGGAACCGCCACGGGTACCGGTCTCGACACAGCGACGGCTACGGGCACCGGAACCGGGGGACCTGGCACCGCGACCGCGACTGCGACCGGTGATGGGAATGCCACGGCTACCGACACCGCCACCGACCCGAATACGGTCGACGGCACCGGGACCAACACGGCGACGGGGACGGGCCTCGACACGGCGACGGCTACGGGAACCGGGACCGGGGGGCCAGGCACTGCCACGGCCACCGCGACTGGTGACGGGAACGCCACCGCCACCCTGACAGCCACCGACCCCAATACCGCTGAGGGAACAGCCACTGGTACGGACACCGGAACAGGCCTTGACACCGCCACAGCCACCGGAACCGGAGCGGGGGGTCCGGGGACGGCCACTGGCACGGCCACTGCCACAGGGAATGCCACGGCCACTGATACCGCCACAGCCACCGATGTAAACGCGGTTGACAGCAGAGTCACTGCTGACGGAGATCTGACGGCCACGAACATCCAGACCGGGATGCCCAATACATTCACTGACACCGGTACTGGCACATGGACAGGCCCTGATCCGAACGATACGGGTACTGGCACAGGAACTGGAACGAACCTTTGATCAATGCATACAGGGAAGTTGGCCTGACCGTGCTGGATTTCGGGCAGAAGAAGTTGGGACGGAACCTGGAACGGGTCTACCCGCTCCTGTATCGGAAACGTAATCCTCAACGTAATTGGTCTGTTTCTGAGGACTCGCGTACGCGCAGGACAGGTTGCCCGCGTTGGTATAAACTTTGCTACTCAAACTCTAACGCCGCGCTGTGTAAGAGCGGCGGGGTATAGCCGATATTGAGAGCGCCGGGAGCGCCTACATGATAGAAAGTCCATATGCAGGACGTTGGGGCACGCGACTCGCAATCTCCGCGATTATTGGACTCCTGATCTGGGTCATCCACGGGGCGTTGGCTGGACAGGCCGCGCCTCCAGGGCAAGTATTCAACCACGACCGGACCCTGTTTCCGCTTACCGGGCAACACCAGCGGTTGGAATGCGAGGCCTGCCACACTGGCGGCCGGTACGAGAGCCTGCCTACGCAGTGCGGGTCCTGCCACAAAGCGCCCGCCAGACATGTGGTCGATCAACGGACTGCCGCAGCCGCGGGCGGGTGCGACGCGTGCCACGACACCACCGACTGGAGCCGCGCGAGTTTCGTCCATACCCCTGCGATGACCGGCGGGTTGTGCAGTACTTGCCACAACGGCCAGCGAGCCGTGGGCAAGCCGGCCGGCCACATCGCCACCACCGCGGAGTGCGGCACCTGCCACACCACCACCAGTTTCGCCGGCGCGGGATTTCAGCACGATGCCACGACCGCGGGCCGGTGCGACACGTGCCACAACGGACGGACCGCCGCGGGTAAACCCTCTGGGCACCTTGCGACCACCGCGCAGTGTGATCAGTGCCACAATACCAGGAGTTTTGCCGGCGCGGGATTCCAGCACGATGCGACGGCGGCAGGCCGGTGCGACACGTGCCACAACGGGCGGACCGCCGCGGGTAAGCCCTCCGGACACATTGTCACCACCGCGCAGTGCGATCAGTGCCATACCACGACGAGTTTTGCGGGGGCGACGTTCCGTCACGACGCGGCGACGACCGCAGGCCGGTGCGATACCTGCCACAACGGGCGGACCGCCACGGGCAAACCCTCCGGTCATCTGGCGACGACCGCGCAGTGTGATCAGTGCCATCGCACCACGGGGTGGACGCCGGCGACGTACACGAGTCACGACAATCCCCGCTTGATCGGCGGGCACGCGGGCCTGGACTGCAAGATCTGTCACCCCCAGGCGTTCACCTCGGTGTTTTATCGCGACGGGGTGCAATTCGGGTTCTGTTCCAACTGCCACAAGCGCGACTACGACCCCGTAGACCACCACAAGAACGTCAGCCTGCAGGTCAACGCGAACTGCGCCAACTGTCACGAGCATGCGGGGTATCGGTTCTAACGCGAGGCGCGGAATCGGGTGGTGGGCGGTGACGGTGCTGAGCGTAACGATCCTCCTTCAAGGATGCGGGGGCGCGAGCAGGCGAGTCCCCCCGTCGCCGAGGTTCGCCAACGCCGAGATCGAGGCCGCGTACAAGAACGGTGAGTCGGCGTTGCTGAACGGCGACTACGTCAGAGCCCGGCGTGTTTTGATGCAGATCATCTCCCAGTACCCTGGCGAGAACGACCTCGCGCAGGTGCAGTGGCTCATCGCGAGGACCTACGAGCTGGAGGGTCGTTCGATCGAGGCCATCTCGGAGTACAAACGATTTCTCACCAACTTTCCCGACCATCCCAACGCGCCGGACGCCGATGATCGGCTCCGTCTGCTCGAAAAGGCGGCGCGGCCGAAACCGGCGCAAGCGGTCCGAATGGTCGGGGCCTTGTCCACGGATTACGAATTTGGCAAGGACCTGACGCCCGATCCGTTGACCACGTTGAACCGGGTGACCACGCGTCTGGACGCCCAGGTGCGCAATCTCGACGCCGGCCAGGGCAAACTGGTCTTCAGCGGGCTTCGATCGTTCGACTTGGAAGACAGTCGCAATGATCGTGCCCGTCTCCAGAAGCTCTACGGCGACTGGCGCAACGCGGTGGATACCTTCTCGGTGCGGGCAGGACGGCAACCCTCCACCCCGGGATCGCTCTCAACGCGGTATGACGGCGCGGAGATCCATTACCGGGTGATACCTACGGTGGCGCTGAATGCGGCGGCGGGATTTCCAGTGGATCTGTCGACCAGCGGCGCGTTTTCGACGGATACGCGGTTTTACGAAGCTGGCGTCAGCGTGGCGGACCTCAGCGGCTCCACCGGCCGCGTCTACGCGGTACAGCAGACGGCCGGGAGTGTCGTGGACCGGCAAGCCGTCGGCGGAAATATTCAAGGAGTCTGGGGTCGTTTTGGGTTCAATGGGAACCTCGACTACGACACGAGTTTCGGCGAGTTCAACGATCGGTTTCTCTCCCTGGATTACGCGTTGAAGGAATCGCTTCATATCGCGGTCGCGCAGGATATCCGAAACGACCCCTACCTGCAGATGAGTACCGCGCTCCAGGATCCGACGGCAATCACCCCCGGAATCGGATCCCTGGAGGAATTCGTGGACCTGGTTGGTGAAGACGCGGTCCGCAATTTGGCACAGCTCCACACGATTGATTCGACGGACACGCGGGTAGGCGTTCGATGGACGATCGATGAGCACTGGACCTCGACCGCGGATTACGCGTACACCACGAGCCGCATCACACAGGCGGACGGAAGTCGGATTCGAACCACGTTCAACCGCCTCTCCGGGTACCTGGCGCAATACAACGCCTGGCGTCTTCCCGACTCGGCGTCGGTGTTGGTCATTTTCCAAGACGGCTCCGATCTCGCGACGGATACACTCTCGCTCACGGCCGGGGAGCGCATCGCCCCGGCCACGACGCTGCAACTCAAGGCGCGCGTGGAGTACACCAATTTTAAGAACGGGGGGACGGGTGACTCGATGCGGTACGTCCCCGGGTTGGTGCTCGACGTGGCGCCCGCGAGGTTTCTCTCCGTGACGGCCGAGGGCGAGTACACGATCGAGAACCGATTTCACGAGCCCGGACGCACGGCGATCTTTTCTCGCCTGAATGTGACGCTGCTGTTTTAGGAGTGCGCTCCCGCAGGGGGCGGATAGGGACAACGAACAGGGAGGAACGGAGATGGCGAGGGAATATGCGGTGGCGAAGGTCAGCGAAGTCGGTCCCGGTCAACGCAAACTCGTGGCGGTAAATGGCGCGAAGGTCGTGTTGATCAACCAGGGCGGGACGTATTACGCGATCAACAACGAATGTCCGCACGAGGGCAATCCGCTGTGTGACGGCGAAATTAAGGACTGCACGCTCGTGTGCCCCACGCACGAGTGGGAGTTTTCGCTGAAGACCGGCGAGGCCGATGACCATCCGGGGTTCGAGGCCCAAGTGTATCCCGTGCGCGTGGACGGAGCCGAATTGAAGATCACGATGTGAGCGCACTCGTGTGAACTGAAAGGACTCAGGATATGGATGCCACACTGTCGTCAGCTGAGGCCGCGCCGATCCGTCTGCAGTGGATGCGGCCGTCGTCGGGTGTACTCGAGACTTTCAAGTATGTGGGCTTTGCTCTGATCTGGGGCGTGGGGCCGCTGTACGTGATGACGTACGAACCGTATGCCTCGAAGTCCCCGTTCGGCATCGCACTCGGCATCACGGGGCTTGTCTGTATGCTGGTTGGAGCCGGGATGTACTCGCTCCGCAAACGCGCGGCGCGCTTCAAGAAAGTCGGCAAACTCTCGGGCTGGCTCTCGGCGCACATCGCGCTCTGCCTGGCGGGCCCCACGTTCATCATGTACCATGCCACGTTCAACGTTCTGGCGCCGAACTCGGGCGTCGCAATTTACAGCATGCTGATCGTCGTGGGCAGCGGGCTCTTCGGTAAATACATTCACGGCCACGTACTGCAGACGCTCGGCGGCGAACGCGCTGGCCTCAGACAGATCGAAAAGCAGCGGAGCCTGATTGATCTCGAAGTCGCGGGTCAGAGCGGAGTGCCGCAGAAACTGCTGGACAAGATCCAACAATTCTTCGAGGTCCGAACCGCCGTAAAGGACGTCGGCGTAGCGAAATCGTTCTACCTGCTGGCGAAGCTGGACGTGCTCGAGCGCGCCATTCTCCGGCAGGCTGCCGAAGAGTTCAAGGCCGGATTGCTGATGCGCCGCGACCTCAAGCCCCAGCAACGCGGGATGCTGGAGGTGGGGGGCCTTCAGGGGCTGGCGGTCAAGACCGGGTTTGAGAAGCGCATCGCATTGGTCGAGGCCACGGAGCGCGCGTTTCGGTTCTGGCACCACTTGCACCTGCCGCTGCTCGTCGTGCTGGTTGTCACCGTCGTCTTCCACCTGACGGCGGTCCTGCTATTCTAACCGTGTGCGGCTGATCCCTGGGCGGGCTGGTCGCCCGCTTCTCCTGCTCCTCCTGCTGGTTTCGGTTTGGCCCGCCATGGCCTATGGCATCAGCCTGTTCAAGGGCGTGATGCCCGGTAAGGTGGCCGAGCCGCACGTCAAGGTCGAGGAGAAGTGCTTCGAGTGCCACGCCGCCCTGGGCAGGTCGTTCCAACCCAAGTGTGTCATCTGCCACAAAGAGGTCGGTGCAGACCTGGCGAACACGCGCGGGTTTCACGGGAAGACCGACACCGCCAAGTGCGAGGTCTGTCACAGCGAGCACAAGGGCCGCGCCTTCCAGTTGGTCACGTTCGATAAGAAAACATTCGACCACCATAAGACCGAGTACCCGCTTGCGGGCAAACACCTGGAGGTCGCGTGCGACAAATGCCATCAGAAGCCCAAATTTCGCGAGACTCCGCGGGTGTGCTACCGATGCCATCAGGACGACGACTACCACAAAGGCACGCTGGGAAAGGAATGCGAGCAGTGCCACGTCGATACCTCGTGGAAAGAAATCCGTTTTGACCACGACAAGACCGACTTCCCGCTCGACGGGAAGCATGAGCCGGTCAAGTGCGAGCAGTGTCATACCAAGGAGTTGGACGTCAAACAGACTCCTACCGCGTGCGTGGCGTGCCACAAGAAGGCCGACCCGCACAAGGACATCTTGGGCGAGAAGTGCGAATCGTGTCACACCGACCGGGATTGGAAAACATCGATCATCTTTAACCACGACAAGACGGACTACCCCCTGACGGGAAGGCACCGCGACACGAAATGTTTAGACTGTCACAAAACCCCCAGGCTCCAAGAAACTCCGCAGGTCTGCTACACCTGTCACAAGAAAGACGACCGTCACAAAGGGAATCTGGGCATGCAGTGTGCCGACTGCCATACCACTGCCGACTGGAAAAAGTTTCGCTTCGACCACTCCAAGACGCGCTATCCGCTCGTGGGGAAGCACGTCGAGGTCGGGTGCGATCAGTGTCACGCGGGCGAGCGGTACCAGAACATTCCGATGGAATGCGCTGGGTGTCACAAAGCCGATGACCCCCACAAGAACAAACAATTCAAGAATATCTTGGGCTTGAAGTGCGAGACGTGCCACACGGAACGCGACTGGAAGAAGCCGACCTTCGACCACAACAAGACCGACTTTCGGCTCCTCGACACACACCGCGAGACAGAGTGCCTTGCGTGTCACACCACGCCCAAACTGGACCAGACGCCGACCACGTGCATCGGCTGCCATCGCAAGGATGATGTACACAAGGACAAGCTCGGAAATCGCTGCGAGACCTGTCACGACGCCAAGACCTGGAAGAAGGCGCCGACCTTCGACCACCAGAAGACCGAATTTCCGCTCAGAGGCAAGCATGAGCCGGTCGAGTGTAAGACGTGCCATCGGACGCAACTGTTCGCCGATACGACGAAGGTCTGTTTTGAGTGCCACAAGAAGGACGACGACCACAAAGGGAAGTTCGGCACGAAGTGCGAGCGCTGCCATACCGACCGAACGTGGGAGCGGAAAGACTTCGATCATCGCAAGGAGACCGGCTACGCCCTGCAAGGAGCGCACGGGAAGGTCAAGTGCACGGAGTGCCACATCCGGCCGCTCTTCACGACCAGGACTCCGACCGTCTGCGGCGTTTGCCACCGCAACGACGACCTCCACGACGGGGCGCTCGGGCCGCGTTGCGACAAGTGCCACACGGTTGTCGAGTTCGCGATTAGGCGATAACACGCGCCTCCGCTTGACCCGACGTGGGGCTTGCCGTAGGATGCGGCCGGTTCAATGGCCATTCCGAAGGCCATTCCATGACGGCGACCACACTGATCGAGGAGGGCATGACCCGGAGCGCGGCGGCGGTGTTGGCCGGCTATTTTCTGTTGGCCGTGTCCATTGCGTCAAAGTTCTGGTTGATCCGGTATTTTTCCCCCCAAATATTGCCCGCACCCGGCGAAGACGTGTTTCCGCATCCCGGATGGCTCCTCGCCCTGTTGGGCTCGGACGTCGCGCTCATGATTGCGGCGGGGTACGTCACCGCCAGGGTCGCTCGTCGCGCGCCGATCGCTCACGCGGTGGTCCTGGGGGCGGTCATGGTGGTGCTCGGCCTGACGTGGATGCTCGCGTTCCGGGGGTGGCTTCCGCTCTGGTACCAGGTGGTGCTCGTGTCCCTTGCGATTCCGGCCGCCGCAACCGGCGGGTCCTTGCGGGGCGGGTAGCGACCGCGGGGACGCGGAGTCTTCCGCGGATCCCCGGCGCAGAAAAGGAGGGTTCGATGACCGGTCGGTGGTTACGCAACGCGTTTCTCGCGGGATGGGTGATCTTCGCGCTGGTTGGCGCCGCTGTCGCAGCCGATCCGACGAACACGATGTCGGAGTTGGAGCGCTATGTGCGGATTCAGATCGAGATCGGCGCCGCGATGAAGGAGTTTTTCTCCACCATGGGACCTGGGGCCGGCAGCCCGCCTCCCAGTGAGCGGGAGGCGATGGTGGCGCAGATCGATCAGACGGTCGCGAGTATCCTGAAGAAATACGGCCTCACCACCGAGGAGTACAACGCCCGCAAGCGCGAGGTGTTCAGCGATCAAGACGCCGTCAACGCGTTTTTGGCCCAGCACCCCGACCTGAAGGCCCAGTGGGAGGCCCTGCCGTTCAGGGGTGGCGGCGGGCACGGTCGTTCTCGACCGCCTGCGGAGTGACCTCGGCTAGTCCGACGCGGCCTTCCCTGCCAAGTCGTAGAGCCACAAGCCCACCCATTCGTTGATCGCGCGCGTGCTGTGGTGCAGGTTCCGGATATCCGGAAGGTATTCTTTGATCCCGGATTCGCGCGCGCCTGCGAGGTATCCGCAGGGGAACGCCGCGGGCTCAAACCCATGCTGTTTGAACAGCGCCATCGCACGCGGCATGTGGAGGGCGGACGTGACGAGGGCAATGCGCACGCGTGCCCCCAGGAGCTTCTTCGTCTCCACCGCGTTTTCGTAAGTGGTTCGGGAGCGGGATTCGATCTCGATCGTCGCGGGCGAAGGCCCGAACGTCTGCAGCGTGCGGGCCATGATCTCGGCTTCGGGGGTGTAATCGGCGAACGGGTCCGCGTTGCCGCCGGACAACACCAGCACCGGCGCGAGGCCCTGCGTCACCAGGCTTCGACCGCAGAGCAGCCGTTCGAGCGACGCCGGCTGGAGCTGGTCCTCGGCGCGCAAGCCGCCCCGTCGACTGACGCCTCCCGCGAGGACCACGACCGCGTCGTACCAAGGCTTGGCCGGCGGCTTTTCGATCCGGGCGGGTTCGGGATAACGGTGCTCGAGCGTGCGGGCCAGCGTGCGGGCCACTGGAGGGAGCGACAGGCCGTACGTCAGCACCAGGGCCGCCACCAGGCAGGTTTGCAGCAATCGGCGGCGGCCGCGCCATAACCCGAACAGCGCGAGGACCAGCAACAGCAGAATCCAACTCAGCGGGTAGACGGCGATTTTGACGATCTTGTACGCGGCGTAGACGAACGAGGACATTGAATGGTCACCGAGTCGGCCGAGCACGCTTGTAGCAGAAAACCGGCCAATGATCAAAGGGAGCAACGTTCCGGACCCGGGTACGAGCGGCTGGGACGGCGGTAGAATCTCCTTGACAAGCGACCGCAATTTTTGTGTTAATACCTGCTTTGCAAGCTCGGGTTGACGATGGAACAGGGGTGTTTCTGATGAGCAAGACGTTTTCAGCGAAGAAGGCCGACGTGAAGGCGGCCTGGCACCTCGTGGACGCGGACGGCCAGATTTTGGGACGGCTGGCCACGCAGGTGGCGATTTTACTGCGGGGCAAACACAAGGCGATTTTCACCCCGCACGTGGACACCGGCGATCACGTGATCGTGATCAACGCCGACAAGGTCCGGCTGACCGGCGACAAATTGCGGCAAAAAATCTATCGCCGCCACAGCGGGTATCCCGGGGGGCTCAAGGAAGTGTCGGCCGGCATCCTGCTCCGAGAGAAACCGGAGCGGCTCGTGACCCTGGCGATCAACGGCATGCTCCCCAAGAATAAACTCGGGAAACACTTGGCCACCAAGCTGCGCGTGTACCGGGGCGCGACGCACCCGCACGTGGCGCAGGCCCCTCAACCGTTCACGCTCAAGACCCGCCAGCAAGGAGGCGCATAATGGCCGCTCCATTCTCCGGAACCGGACGTCGCAAGAGCGCGGTCGCGCGGGTGATCCTTCGGCCGGGCAACGGGATGATTCTGATCAACCAGCGGCCCTACGAGGAATATTTCCCTCGCGACGCGTGGAAGTTCCAAGTGCGACAACCGCTTGAAGCCACCAGCCTGATGGGCCGGTACGACGTGTCCGTGAACGTCGCGGGCGGAGGGTTGAGCGGTCAGGCGGGCGCGGTCCGCCACGGCATTGCGCGCGCGCTGCTGGAGGTCAACGGGACCTTGAGGCCGCGGCTCAAAGCCGACGGACTGCTGAGTCGGGACCCGCGGGTCAAAGAGCGCAAGAAGTATGGGCAGAAGGGCGCCCGTCGGCGCTTCCAGTTTTCGAAACGGTAACGACCTCAACCAGGATCGATCAAGGGGAAGGTCAACCGGCCTTCCCCTTTTTCGTGGAATCGACGCGCGATGTCCCGGCGTGGGCCGAATGATCATGGCACCCTGGGTGAGGGCGTTGCGCTGAGAAGGCGGATGGCACAGGCCAAACCGATTCGGGTCGCGGTGGTCGGCGCCACGGGATACACCGGCGGCGAACTGCTGCGCCTTTTGGTGGGCCACACGGGGGTGCGGCTCACCGTGGTCACCTCGGAACAGTCCGCGGGCAAACCCGTGTCCGAGGTGTTCCCCTCGCTCGCAAGGGTGATCGACGCGCCGCTCGTCGCGTTCGACGCGGAGAAGGTGGCGGCGAACGCCGACGTGGCGTTTGTGGCCCTGCCGTCCGGCGCGGCGATGGATGCGGCGGCTGCGTTGTGCGGCTTAGGGTGTCGGGTGGTGGACCTCAGTCCCGACTACCGCTTCGTGGAACCTGCGGTGTACCAGCGCTGGTACGGAAACCCTCACCGGTATCGCAAACTTCTGGGCCGTGCCGTGTACGGCTTGCCCGAGCTGCACCGCCGCCAGATCGTCAAGGCGCGGCTGGTAGGGAATCCCGGCTGTTACCCCACCGGTGCGATCATCGCGCTCGCTCCGCTCGCGCGCAAAGGGCTTCTGAAGCCCAGTTCGCCCGTGATCATCGACGCCAAATCCGGGATTTCCGGTGCGGGTCGGGGAGCCGCGCTGCCCTATCATTATCCCGAGGCCAACGAGGGGCTGATGGCCTACAAGATCGGGCGGCATCGACACCAGCCGGAGATCACCCAGGAACTCGGTCGCCTCACCGCGCCGGCCCCGTCGGTCGTCTTTACCCCGCACCTGACGCCCATGACGCGAGGCATTTTCTGTACGATCTACGTGGAAACCGCCAAGGCGCTGACGCCTGAACGCGTGGTGGCGCTCTATCGCGCCGCGTATCGCGATGAACCGTTTATTCGCGTGCTGGAACCCGGCGAGTCGCCGCAGACCAAAGCGGTGTGGGGCTCCAACTACTGCGATCTGGGCGCGGCGTCGGCTCCCGAGACCGGATGGGTGATTCTTATGACAGCGATCGACAACTTGGTGAAGGGTGCGGCAGGTCAAGGCATCCAGAACATGAACCTCATGTGCGGGTTCCCCGAAACCCAGGGGCTGTCCGCTCCGCCGGTGTTTCCGTGACGCGGCAGGCCGACGCGCCGGTCCACGTGTCTGGGGGCGTCACCGCGCCCAAGGGATTTCGTGCGGCGGCGGTGTCCGCTGGGATCAAGAAGCGGGAGCAGCCCGATCTGGTGCTGCTGGTATCGGACGCCGAAGCGTCGGTGGCCGGGGTGATGACCACCAACCGCATCAAGGCCGCTCCGCTCCTGCTCGACCAACCGCGGATCAAACGGGGGCGCGGCCGCGCCGTGGTGATCAACAGCGGGTGCGCCAACGCGTGTACAGGCGCCGAGGGACTCGAGGACGCGAAGGAAATGATCCAGGAAACGGCTCGCGCCCTTGCCCTGGACGAGCGCGACGTGCTGGTGGCGTCCACCGGCGTGATCGGTGCGCGGTTACCTATGGATCGCGTCAAAGCCGGCATCATCCGCGCGGCGGCCCAGCTCACCCCGTCGGGCGGCCCGCAGGCCGCAACCGCCATCATGACCACCGACACCATGCCCAAGGAGATCGCGATCCGCGAAGCGAGCGGACGCATCGCCATCACCGTGGGCGGGATGGCCAAAGGGGCCGGCATGATCCACCCCCAGATGGCGACCATGCTCGCCTTCATCACCACCGACGCCGCGGTGCCCTCCCGCACGCTGCAGACGTTGCTCAAGCGAACCGTGGCCTCGACCTTCAACACGATCGACGTAGACGGTGAAACGAGCCCCAATGACCTGGTGTTGTGTTTCGCCAACGGTCTGGCCAAGAACCCCCCCCTCACCTCGGGCGCGGGCCTGGCCAAGTTCGAAGGATTGCTGCACCAGGTCTGTGAGCGCCTGGCGCTGATGATCGTCCGAGACGGCGAAGGCGCCAACAAACTGGTGACGCTGCGCGTGACCGGAGCCGCCAACGCCGTGGCCGCCAAACGCGTGCTGGAGGCGGTCGCGCGTTCGCCCCTTGTGAAGACCGCGTGGCACGGCGAGGACCCGAACTGGGGTCGAACCATTTCGGCCATCGGCAACGCGGGCGTGCCGGTCAAACCCGAGCGCATCGCGTTGCTCGTGGGACCGGTCGCGGTGGTGAGGCACGGCGTGGGGCTCGGACCGTCCGCTGAAGCGGAAGCCGCCGTGATCTTGAAGCAGGCCGAATTTAGCGTGACGGTGGACTTGGGTCAGGGCAAAGGCGAGGCCATCGTGCGTACATGCGATTTGTCGCAAGAGTATGTGCGCATCAACGCCGCGTATCGATCCTGAGGCGAGTGGCGCCACGAAGAAGTGGCGCCAAGCCACGAGCGCCGCCGAGACGGTGAGGCGGCCGTGGCACCTTAAGAGAGCGACAACACAGCAGCTCGCGGCGCCTTGCATCCGCCGCCTTCTTGACGCTCAGCGGTGGCAGAACCGTGTGACCGGAAGATCAAAACCTCACGATTAGCCGTGGTAGGCGCGGTCGGCCTTCGCAGCTAGATAGAAATCACTCTCGGTCAACCCGTTAATTTTGTGGGTCCAGATCTCGATGCGGCAGCGGCCCCAGCCGATGTGGAGATCAGGGTGATGGCCTTCGCGTTCCGCGATCTCACCCACGCGGTTGGCGAAAGCCAGGGCGTCGGCGAATTCTTTGAATTGAAACGCGCGTTCGATCCGCGTGCTCTCGTGCGTCGCGGTCCAGCCGGGTTCCAGTTCTTTCAATAACGCGTCGACCTTGTCGCGCGGGAGCGGCGGTACGCCGCCGCGGCAGGGGATACACGCATTGTCTGCGAGTCCCATCAGATCCTCCTTTCCCGTGACGATGCCGGGCGAGCCAAGCGGACGCCCACCCAACTCGTCAACGCGATCGCGGCTTTGGTTGAGGTGTTGAGTCGCACCGGCTTGTCGAACAACCGGTAGCCCGACGCCTCGATCCGGTCCAATAGCGCTTCATAGGTTCGTCCCATGATTTCCGGCACCAGCAGGCGGCGCGGGTCGGGCAGGAGCATCCGGGCGCGCTCGTGCGCGTCGCGCGCGCGTCGGCATTGGAATGCCATCAAGCGCTCGAACGCGGGCGTGTGTCGGCACGCCAACAGGTCGTCTTCGGAATACTCGAACGCCGCGAGGTCTTCCAGGGGCAGGTAAATCCGGCCCAGGGCCGCGTCGGCTTTGACGTCCCTGATGATGTTGGTGAGCTGCAAGGACAGGCCCCGCTCGATCGCGTAGCGTTGCGCGGCCTCGCCGTCAACGCCGAAGATTGGCAGGCACAGGAGCCCCACGGTTGATGCCACGCGGTAGGTGTAACGGGACAATTCAGTAAACGTCTGATACCGGGGTCGGCCGATGTCCATGGCCACGCCCAGCAGCAACTCGTCGAAGTGCTCGCGGGGGAGGTGGTACGCGTTCACAACCGGCGCCAGCAGCATACCCACCGGGGTCTCGGGCGTGCCCTGATAAATGCGATCCAGCTCGCGGCGCCAGGTGAGCAGGCCGGCGCGCGCGGTATCCACCGAGTCCGCGTGGTCCACCGCATCGTCCACCGCGCGGCAGAACGCGTACACCGACTGGAGGGCGCGCCGTTGCGGCCGCGAGAGCACCAGAAACGCGTAGCGGAAATTGCTGGCGTGCGACGGCGGCTTGACGACGTCCGCGACGGTCATTGCGCGCTCTTGGCCGGTGAGAACAGGGCGGCCCGCGCGAGCAACGCGGTTTTGGATCCCAACCCCAGCGAGGGCCGCCTGCGGAACACGTCGTACCGCGCGGCCTCGATCCGTCTGAGAATCGCGGTGCCCCCGAGCCACACCAGCCGCATCTCGAACGACAGATCGCGGCCCACGCGATCGAGCAACGGCCGTCCCTGATCGAACAGACTGCGGGTGCGCTCCACCATGTCGGCCATGAGGCGCACAAACGCGTCGTCAACCACCCCGGCGCGCAATTGTTCCTCGCTGTAGCCGTGTCGGGCCATGTCTTCCAGCGGCAGGTAGATCCGGCTCTTTTTCGCGTCGATCGCCAGATCCTGCCAGTGGTTGGTCAACTGGAGCGCGGTGCAGATGGCGTCCGACCACTCGTGGATGTCAGGGTCGCGGTAGCCGAACACGGAGAGCACCAGTCGGCCCACCGGGTTGGCGGACAAGCGGCAGTACCCGAGCAGGTCATCGAAGGTCTTGTAGCGATCGACCACCACGTCCATCTTGAACGCCATCAACAGGTCTTGAAAGGGTTCGACCGGCAGGCGGAAGGTCTCGATCGTGTCCTTGAGCGCGATGAACACGGGGTGCTGGGGTTTACGCCACATGCACTGCAGGAGCTGGCCCTCCCAGTTCTCCAGCAGCGGGAGCCGCAGGTTGTCGAGGTACTGGCCTTCGTCGGCAAAATCATCGGCCGTGCGCGCGAACGCGTAGATGGCCCACAGATATTTGCGTTTGTCGTCCGGCAGGAGCCATGAGCCCACCGGGAAGTTCTCGTAGTGGGTTCTCGCGAGCATTTCGCAGTGCGCAAAGGACTCCTCCAGGCTCCAGACCTTCTCTTCCTGAAGCCCGAAGTCGCGCGGGACTTGGGGGAGGCCGCTCACATCGTGGTCATAACACAGGCCTTCTCAAGGGGTCAACGAGCCAGCTTCCGCAGCCCGCCCGCACCGTGTTATGATCGCCCCCTCTCCTTGGAGGTTCACGCATGCGAATCGGCACCCCGCTGAGCCCCTCGGCCACGCGCGTGATGTTGCTGGGCGCGGGCGAGCTGGGCAAAGAAGTCATCATCGCGCTGCAGCGCCTGGGCGTGGAAGTCATTGCGGTGGACCGCTATCCGAACGCCCCAGGCCACCAGGTGGCGCACCGCCATCACGTCATCAACATGGCCGATCCCGCGCAGCTGCGGGCTGTCATCGAGCGGGAGCGGCCGCATCTGGTGGTGCCGGAAATCGAAGCCATCGCGACCGAGGCATTGGTCGAGATCGAGCGCGAGGGCTGGACCGAGATCATCCCCACCGCGCGCGCCACGCGTCTCACCATGAACCGCGAAGGGATTCGCCGCCTGGCCGCCGAAGATCTGAAGCTGCCCACGTCGCGCTACGCGTTCGCGGAAAGCCGCGACGCGTTGCAGCGGGCGATCGACTCGGGAATCAGTTATCCGTGCGTGGTCAAGGCCGTGATGTCGTCGTCGGGGAAGGGCCAATCCGTGGTCAGATCCCGCGAGGACGTGGATCCGGCCTGGCAGTACGCCATGACCGGCACGCGGGTGCAACACGGGAAGGTGATCGTCGAGGAACTGATCGAGTTTGACGTTGAGATCACACAACTGACCGTGCGTGCAATCGGCGAGTCAGGCAAGGTCGAAACGTTCTTCTGCGAGCCCGTGGGCCACGTCCAGATCAAAGGCGACTACGTTGAAAGCTGGCAGCCGCAGGTCATGACAAAGACCGCGCTCGTCAAGACGCGCGAGATTGCCGAACTCGTGACCGACAACCTCGGCGGCCGCGGCATCTTCGGCGTGGAACTCTTCGTCAAGGGCGATCAGGTCCTGTTCTCAGAAGTAAGCCCCCGGCCGCACGACACCGGCATGGTCACCATGATTAGCCAATGGCAAAGCGAGTTCGATCTGCACGCGCGCGCGATCCTGGGGTTGCCCGTCTCGACCACCTTGCGAGCCCCTGGCGCGAGCGCGGTAATCTACGGCGGGGTAGAAGCCAAAGGCATCGCGTTCGAGAACGTGAACCGCGCGCTGGAGGTGCCGAGCGCGGAAATCCGGCTCTTCGGCAAGCCCGAATCCTTCACCAAGCGCCGCATGGGCGTGGCGCTGGCGATCGGGAAGGACACGGACGAAGCGCGGCAACGTGCGAAATTGGCCGCGAGCCTAGTAAAGCCGGTCGTGACGTAACCCCATCTCCAAATATAGGGAGGCCGACCATGAAGCGCTGGGCCTTTCTTGCCATGGGCCCGATTGGGACATTCGGACAGGCAACGGTTGTTCACACCTGCTCAAGTTAGCCGGGAAGGAGTCGGTCATGAACACGAAGCTTCCGGTAATGATCGCGGTGCTGCTTGCATGGATACAGGTCGGCTGCACGGATTCCAAGAGCGCGGCTGAGTTGGCGAAGGTCAGGATGACGGAGCAGATGGAACAGGCGAATCTGGCGACCTTCGACGATCTGGATTTCAACGTCTTTTCCGGTCAGAAGTGGGACGAGCTCGGCAAGAGCCATTCCAAGGACATCATCGTTCACTGGCCCGACGGCCGGACCACCACCGGGATCGAGCCGCACATCGAAGACCTGAAGGCTATGTTCGTGTTTGCGCCCGACACGCGGATCAAAGAGCACCCGATCAAGATCGCATCGGGCGACCGGACCGCGGTCATGGGAGTCACGGAGGGGACCTTCACTCAGCCGATGCCGATCGGCGACGGTAAGACCATCCCGCCGACCGGCAAGGCGTTTAAGGTGACCATGGTCACGATCGGGCACTGGAAAGACGGTGTGATGGACGAGGAATGGTTGATGTCGGATAACCAAACCTTCATGAAACAGATCGGCCTGGCTCGATAGCCCAGGCCGTCCAGAGCGCACGCTTTGTTTACAGCGCGATCAGCGGCTTCGGTTCACCCGGCGGTGGGTCGCCGGGGTAGCACACACGCTCCAAGAACAGGCCGGCGGCGGGGGCGGTCCAGGTGGGAATCTGCTGGGCGTACCGCCGGCTGAGCTCTGAGAGCGCGAGTCCCGCCGGAACCTCCTTCGAGCCGATTCTGACCAACACGCCCACGATCCGGCGCACCATCTTCCAGAGAAAGTGGGAGGCGCCGATTCGGATCATGAGCAGCTCGCGGTGGCGCGTGACCCGCAGCTCGTCCACCTGGACTTTGGTAGAACCGTCCCCCGTCCGTGCGTCCGCGAAGGCTTTGTAGTCGTGCAGGCCGAGAAACGCTGGCAACGAGCGGTCGATGGCGCCCAGGTCGAGCGCGTGCTTCACCCACCAACAGTAGTTTTTCGCAAACGCTGTACGTCGCAGGCTGATCTGGTAAAGGTAATAGCGAGCGACGGCGGAATGCCGGGCGTGGAAATCCGGTCCCACGGGTTCGACCTTGAGCACGTTCACGTCTTTGGTCAGGCGCCGGTTGAGTTCGTCGAGCAATACCGACGGGGCGATCACGCGCGGGGAGTGGAGCGAGACCACCTGCGCGAGGGCGTGGACCCCGGCGTCGGTCCGCCCGGCTCCGGCCATCTGGTAGTCCTTAGCCAAGAGTTCGTTCAGCGCGTTCTTGATCACTTCCTGCACCGTCATGGCGTTGCTCTGTTCCTGCCACCCCCGGTAGCGAGACCCGTCGTATTCGATCGTGAGTTTGAAGTGACTCCCTGCAGCAGTCGCGACCAGCTTGGCCCGTCGCACATCGGGACGCCGGTGGGGCAGGCGCTCGCGTGGTGCTTTCACGCGTGAATCGCCTTGGGGTCAGGGCTGAGCATTGTGGTCGGGGTTTGCGTGCCACGCACGGGCCGCAGACTACGGGCGATCGCGCAGGAAGTCAATTGAGACAATCGCACGGGGCAGAGTCCGGTGCCTTCGCGGGTTAGGGTTTCCTCAGTAGCCGCAGGTCGAACTCAAACGGCTGGGGCGAGGAGCGGGTGATGGTGGGGAAGTGGGGGTGTTCGGGGTTGATCAGGTAGTTGGTGTGATGCTCCACCACGGCGCTGGGCACGGCCAGGACCGCCGAGGATCGGGAGAGGAGCCATTCGTCTCCGCGTCGCTGCAATTCAGGCGGTGCCGGATACGAACGCCACTTGGCGGGCAGGGTGTGGGGCTGGACACGGGTGACTAGGGATTCCTCGAACGTGGCGGAGATCAGCACGAAACTCGGCAGGATGGTGGGGTTGCCGAGCTGGACGAGGATCTCAAGCGTCGCGAGCGCGGGGGAGTCCGCGGTGTAGACCATCTTGACGCCCGGCGAGTTCCAACGCCCGCCGCTGGCGCGTGCGCCCTCGCCGTCGAACGCGTGGGTGGCGTAGGGCTTCTTGACGATACGCCAGCTCGTTATCACTTACACAAAGACGCCGTGCTCGATCCGGCTGATCGCCGCTTCCACCTCACGCGAACCGACCTCGGTCCGAGCCAAATCAAACGGCACCGCGCCGCCCAGCGCGGCCTGAGGGCTCGACAGCCATTTCCTGGTGGCGACCGTGTCTCCCTCGAACAACTCCAGCGCTCGGGCGAGCAACCGGGTGGCACGCAGCAGCCGATCCGACTCCTCCGGGGTGAGATGGCCTTCCTGGCGGCGACGCGCCAGGGTTCGGGGCGCGATGTGCACGAGTGCGGTCATCTGCGACTGCGAGAGCGAGAAGTTGCGCTGAAAGCGCTCGAGCGTTTTGAACGACAGGCCACTTTCCACCATGCGAAGCAGGCGGGCCGAATCGAACGCCTTCAGGCCCAACAGGATCACATACGCATAAGGTCCCGGGCTGCCTTTTCGCAGAAAATCCACGAAATCCGCGACGTCTTTCGAGTACGGTTCGTCCGGCGGCGTCGGCGGGGCCAGTTGAGGGGTGCTCATCGCTCTACATCCATTTGGCGCTATTCTAGCTGCCAATTGGCAACCCCGTCAAGCAACGCGCGGGACGAGTAACAGATGCGTCCATCGTGGACGGTTCGTTACCGGGAATCAGCCGAACGCTTTACACCTTCTGCGGGTTCGTGCTATAGGCTTCGCCAGGTAATCGGCGGTGCGATCAACGCGACAAAGACGGGTTTCTCAACCGGTTGGCCGTAACCAAACTCGCAACAGCTCTCCGACTGCGCGCGCTTCGACGCGTGCGATAACCGCGACCTCAACTGACAGTTCCCTGCTCGATCAGACGCACGCCGCGTTTCTCGGCGGTCCGGTGGCGATCAACGTGGCATCGTGTGACGAGAAACACATGCCGTCAGTCGCCCGCGGCTATGGGTGTCGGATCTCCAGCGACCGGCGGCGTGTCACGGTCTTTCTTTCCGTGCCGCAGGCCGAGCCGTTGTTGCGCGACCTGCGCGCCGGGCGCCCGGTCGCAGTGGTGTTCACCCGACCCAAGACCCACCAGACCATCCAGCTCAAGGGCGCTGACGTCAAGGTCGCGCCGCTTGGCCGCGGCGACCGCGCGATCATGGCCGCATACGCGGACGCGTTTATGGCGGAGGTTGGCGCGATCGGGTTCAAGGAGCGGTTTTCGCGCGCGATCGTCTCAGGCGCGAGCGGAGCGGCGGTGGGCGTAACATTTACACCGATCGCCGCGTTCGTGCAGACTCCGGGGCCGGGCGCGGGGCAGCGTCTGGCTGTCAACCCATGACCACTCGGCTCGCGGACCTGCGCAGTTGTTTTGAAGGCGCGGTGCCATCGGCGTTTGCGACGTGCGACCCGGACGGCACACCGAATGTTGCGTACCTGTCCCAGGTGCATTTCGTGGACGACGAGCACGTCGCGCTGACGTATCAGTTTTTCAACACCACCCGCCAAAACATCCTGGCCAACCCGCGAGGAGTGGTGCAGATTGTAGATCCCGACACAGCCGCCCACTTCCGCCTGCACCTCGAATACTTGCGCACCGAAACCGAAGGCCCATTGTTCGAGAAGATGAAGGCCAAGCTGGCCGGCATCGCCTCGCACACCGGGATGAGCAAGGTGTTTCGCTTGCGCGGCTCGGACGTGTACCGAGTGGTCCGGATCGAGCACGTGTTCGGCGAGCCAGCGGCCGACGCATCCCACACTCAACGCATGCTGTCGTCACTCCGCGCGGGTCTAGTCGATCTCGCCCGGTGCGACGACCTGGCGCGGCTGTTCAACGAGGCGTTGCAGGGACTGGATAAGCACTTTGACATTCGACACGCGATGTTGTTGATGCACGACGAACGCCGCAACCGGCTCTACGCCGTGGCCAGCCGCGGCTACCCCGCATCCGGCGTTGGTTCGGAGATCGGCTTCGGAGAAGGCATTGTCGGCGTTGCGGCGCGTGAACGGACGGCGATCCGCATTAGCTACGCGGCGAGCGAATACCTGTACGGTCGCGTGGCGCGGGCGGGGTTTGAGCAGAGCGGTGTGGATGCCCTTGAAACCGAGATTCCGTTTCCGGGCCTGCAGAATTCGAATAGTCAACTGGCCGTCCCGCTGACACGCGGGCGCCGCCTGCTCGGCGTCCTGTACGTGGAAAGCCCGCAAGCGCGGCGTTTCAGCTACGAGGACGAAGACGCCCTCGAGGTGTTTGCCGGCCAGTTGGCGCTGTCCATCCAGCTCTTGTCCGACGCGGCCGAACCGCCCGACGAACCGCCCGCCGTCGCCGGGCCGCCGGCACCGGTGCGCGGAACGCCGGTGGCGATCCGGCACTTCGCCGCCGACCACAGTGTGTTCGTCGACAACGAGTATCTGATCAAGGGTGTTGCCGGCGCGATCCTGCGCAAGCTGATCGGCGACTACGTCGACGCCGGAAGGACCGAGTTCACCAACTGCGAGCTGCGGCGCGATCCCTCACTGGGCTTGCCGGACATCACGGACAATCTCGAAGCGCGGCTGATTCTCCTGCAACGACGGCTCGCCGAGCGCCACGCGTTTCTCGCGATTGAAAAGACCGGGCGCGGCCGTTTCCGCCTGAGCGTTTCACGGCCCCTGCGGCTCACGGACGCGCCCGGTCGCTGATTCGGCCGCCCGTTACCCGATCGGGATGCGAGCCGCGTTGCGGTCAAGCCAGGTCGCAAAGTCCTGCAGAGCCGGATTCAACGCGCGGCTTGCCGACACGCTGCGGGCGCCGCAGAAGTCCTCGTTGAAATCGCGCTTGAACTGAAACATATTGCCGAGGTCATCGGCGCCCGGAAACCCCAAGGCGCGATACGCGTCGGGCGGCATGTCGTGGTAACCAACCTCCTGACCCAGGGCCCGGGCAAGCGCCGACGCCATCTGAGCGCCGGTCAGGTGCTCGCCCGCGATGCCGACGGTCTTCCCGATAAACTCACGGCTCCTTTTAAAGATGCCGTAGGCGGCCTTGCCGATATCCTCAGTCGCGATACCGGGGAGTTTCTTGTCGCCCATGGGGAACGCGATCGCCAGCTTGCCATCCGCGCTCTTCTTGGGACCCATGCCGAAGTAGATGAGGTTCTCCCAGTAGAACGACGTGAGCAGGAGCGTGACCGGTAATCCCGCCTCGGTGAACAGGCGGTCCGCCTCGCCCTTGCCGTCGAAGTGCGGCACTTTATACCGCTCCCCCAGCGTGGGCATGCGCGTGTCGCTGAGGGGCACCCAGCGACGGGTGTCTTCCAGTGTGGACCAGATCACGTGCTGAACGCCGGCGCGTTTGGCCGCTTGAGCCATGTTGCGCGCCTCGTCCACCTCGCGCTGAGGCGAGAAGTGGTCCCAGAAGAACGTGACGCAGAACGCGCCGTACGCGCCGTCGAATGCCCGCTTCACGCTCTCCTCATCGTCAATGGTTGCTTGGACGACTTCCGCTCCGGCCTTGGCAAGCGCCTGTGCTTTCTCGGACTTCGGGTCCCGTGTGAGCGCGCGGACCGCGAACCCGCTGGTCGGGTCGTTCAGGATCGCGCGCGCCAATCCGCCACCCTGTGCGCCGGTGGCCCCGGCAATGGCGATAAGCTTCTTCGTAGCCATGTCTGATCTCCTTCCTGGCGGGATGTTATTTCCCCGCCTGCTTCGGCAGGTTCTTGGGGAAAAACTCGATATACGGCGTCGTGACCGCCACGCCGGGTCCTACCGCGGCGGGCGCGGGTACGCCGGCCGGGCCGAGCGAGCGCACAAAGTGATAGATCGCGAGCAGGTCGCTGTCAGTCATGTCGCGCAGATTGAACCACGGCATGGGCGGTCCCATGGGCTTTCGCACGCGCGCGAGCCACTGCTCCTCGGAGATGTTTTGCATATAGAGGCGGAGATTCTTGGGATAGTTCGTGCCCCATGGACCTTGGAATCCGACCGGGTTCCCGGTCAGCCATCGCTCCTCGGGAATTCCGCCAGCGGCTTCCGGGAAGCCTGGGGTGTGGCAGTCATTGCACCCACCGATCCAGACCAGGTACCGTCCGCGGTCAAGAATGGCCTTGTCCGCGTCCGGCCTCGAGTCGGCGAGGGCCGTGTAGCTCAGGAATGCGATGGCTGCCAGTACGGTGAAGCTGACGAGACGAATCTTCATGGCGTCCTCCTTCGGTTGAGGGTTGCAGTATCATGCAAGGCGTAGCATACGCGGATCGCCGCGAACGCGTTCTTAAATGATCGCTAGCAACTTCTTAAGAATTTCGTAAACGACTGCCATGGACTCTGGTGACTCGCCACACGGCCATGAAGTCACCCGCTGGAGCGGCCAGCCGGCGTGGAGCGAGTACGTGTTTCTCTGGTTCATCACGCTGGTCTTCGGCGTCCGGGCTGTCTTGTCTGTGTGGTGGGCGCAGTGGGGAATCGTGGCAATCCACGTCGGGGGCATGGCCGCGTTCGTGGGTCTCGCGGTGTTTTTTCGGCGCACCACCCGGTACACCGTGACCCAGGACGCGATTTACCGAACGGTCGGCGTCTGGGGCCAACGCGAAGACCGATTGCCGATGTCCGAGGTGGAGTCGGTGAGCGTGCGGCAGAGTGGGCTGGATCGATTGCTCGGCATCGGCACGGTGGCGCTTCATCGTGAGGATGGAACCTACGTGCGGCTGGCGGGCCTGCGCGATCCAGAGGTGATCCGCCGCAAGCTGGAGCCGCTCCTCAGGACCGCCAAGCCAGGTTGAATTTTGACGCACCGAGCTGCGGCCCTCGGAAGGGCCGCCGCCGCTCGGTCGGTGCTTAGGGGACCGTGGCGCTGGTGCCTTGAGACGGAGTCGATTCCATCTCGACTTCAGCGTACTCGATGAACGCGTCTTCGTAGATCGCCGCGATGTCCTTGCGGCTGAACGCCCGCGGATTGGTCGCCAGAAACGGGTCCTGCAAGGCTCGTTCGCTCAGGGTCGCGATTGCGCTCTTGTCCACACCCACTTGCGTCAGGCTGGTGGGAAGCCCCACATCCACCATGAGCAGCATCACGGCGTTGATCGCCCGCTGAGCCGCGGCGCGCACGCTCAATCCCTCCACGGATTCGCCCAGGGCCTCGGCCACCTTGGCCATGCGCCTGATGTCGGCGTTCATGTTGGCCTTCATCACGTGAGGCAGCAGAATCGCGTCGCCGATCCGCTCCGGGATATCGAACAGCCCCGAAAGCGAGTGCCCGAGCGCGTGCACCGCGCCGCTCCTCGCGTTGACGGCGGCGTGCCCGGCCTCGAAGGCCGCGAGCGCCATCTGCTGGCGGGCCTTCAGGTTGTTGCCGTTGGCCACGGCCGCGCGGAGGTTCTCCGCGATCAACCGTATCGCGTCCAGCGCGAGCGTGTCGCTCACGGGATTCGCGAACGTGGAGAAATACGCCTCGATGGCGTTGGCCAGGGCATCCATCCCGCTGCTCGCGGTCAGCTCCGGCGGCATCGAGCGGGTCATCAAGGGATCGATGAAGATCCGTTGCGGGATGAGTTTGCGGCTGAAGATTTCGATCTTCCGTTTCTGCGCGGTGTCCCGCACGATGCAGAAGGGGCTGGTTTCGGCCCCGGAGCCCGCGGTGGTCGGAACCGCGTAGAGCGGCGTGATCGGGCGACTGATGCGGTCGACACCCTCGTAGTCTTGGATCGATCCGCCGTTGGCCAACACGATCCCGACCGCCTTCGCAGTGTCGATCACGCTTCCGCCCCCGACCGCGACCAGCCAGTCCGTTCCCGACTTCTGGCAGCGACTCGCGATCTCGGCGATCACGGTGTGAGGGACTTCGCGCGAGACCTGATCCACGACGTCGCACGTCACCCCGGCCTTGGTGAGCGAGGCTTTCACGGGGTCCACCAGGCCTTGCTGGGCGACGCCCTGATCCGTCACGATCGTGACGTGAGCGGCCTTCTCGCGGGCGACGTAACGCCCAATGTCGCGCGTACAATGGCTGCCGAACATGACCTCGTGGGGCCAGATGGACAAGGTCGTGGACTGCGTTCGCGCGACCTTGTCTCTCCATCGAAGCGGAGGTGACGCTCTCCAGCCGATGGGTTTGATATCCCGAGTGCGCGCACGGGGGAGCCCTCCTCTGGCAAAGAGGCCGACCCACGCCATCATGGCGATGGCTCCGAGCAGCGCAGCCGCGCCGAACTCAAGGAATCCTCGGGTGTTCCAGGGAGACCGAATCGCGGCTTCAGCCGCTTCAGCGAGCTGCTGGTAGTCCTCGGCGCTCCGTGTTTGGGCCATCTCGTTTCGGATCGCGTCCATCTCGCGCGCGATGCGGGCGTCGACGGACGCGTCATAGAAACGCGCGACTCGGTGCCCGTCCGCCACGGCGTCGGCCAGGCGGGCGATTGCCTCGCGGGGAAGCTGCGCCTGGCGGGCGCTCAGCGCGACCACGCGCGCGTCGGTGTTGAGCGCCATCCGCCGTTCCATCTCGGAGAGCACCTTGATGCGCGATTGGAGCTGCTCTTGAAAGCGCGCCGTGTTCGGCGCAGCAAAGGCGGCGGTTTGCAGGATCACCTCGCCCAGGCGCTCCTGAAGCCACGCTCCGCTGCGGACGCGCTGCTGCAGGTCGAGGGCGTCGGCGAGGGCGGCGTCGAGCGACGCTCGGTCATTGTACAGGAGCTGGGCGGTGGTGGCGATCGAAAGCCCGAGCGCTTCCTGCAGGCGGGCGTTGCGACTGTCGGCGAAGCTGATGGCGTCGTCGCTGACGCGCCTCCAGCGCTCGGCGAGCTGGGTCAGTCGTTCGGAGTCGTACCGGTCCAGCGCGAGGATTCGGTTCCCGATCTCTTCTTGGACCTGCGGGTCCGGGCTTTGGACGGAGGACTCTTGTTGCTCGACACCGGCACCTGGATCGCTGGTTGCGGCCGACAACACCCGACCCTCTGGGATCAGCAGCACGGTCAGCACCGCTGCCGCGAACGAGAGCATCATCCTCTCAGAAACAGCCGGCGGACGCTGGGGGTAATGATCTGGATCAGTGGTCATGGCGCTCCCTCCTTTGGTTGAGAACCATCCGAGAAGCAGCGGGGTGTACGCCACGAGAGCCGCGTGGTCTAGGAAACAAACGCCGGAGGGAGGGACTCTGGCTCTAGCGCGCAGCCACGACTCCATGGAACCCGCCTCCCATGGTTCTGGCCACTACTGCCTGCGTCGCCGTGAGGCGCTCGCTTCGGGGACGAGCCTCGTCCCCCAAATGAAACCGAGAACAGGACGAAAGAGGGGAAACGCCGTGCTTGTTGCTTAGCACTGCGCGGAGGCCAAAGTCAAGATTGTCCGACGTGGTCGCGCTTGAGGTGCGCTTGGACGCGGGGCAGCAGCGACGAGCCGCGAAAAAGACGGGATGGAGAGCGGGTGCTATTCTGGGGATATCTGCGAGTCATGTAGGATCATCGGCAATGCGTGAACGACTTGATGTAGGTAAGCGCGCCCTCGTTCTGATCCTCGGATGAAGGCCACGACGGCGTACGTCACCATCTTGGCTGTACCTGCGTTGGTCCTGGCGTTCGAACCAGCGGTCGGCGCAACGGATTTGTTGGTGGTCGGTGGCTTTTCCCGGGCAGTCGAAGGCGCGCTCCCCTCGGGTTGGAAACCGCAGATCTTTAAGAAGGGAAGAGACGCCAAACAGACCGTGTACGGCGTGGTCCGAGATGGAGATACGACGGTGGTGCGTGCTGAGAGCGTCGGTGCGGCTTCGGGGCTCGAGTACGAGGTGCCCGTGGACCTGAGGGAGTACCCGGTGTTGCGGTGGCGATGGAAGGTCGACAACGTGGTGGCGTCCGGTGATCCTCGTCGCAAGGACAAGGACGACTACGCGGCGCGGGTGTATGTGACTTTCGCATTCGAGCCCGAGAAGGTGAGCTTTGGCGAGCGCTTAAGATACAAGACCGCCCGGCGCTTGTTCGGCGGCGTGCCGTACGCGGCGATTTCCTATATTTGGGCGAGCCGCACGCCGGTGGGCACGGTGGTCGACAGTCCGCATATGGGGAACATCGTCAAAATCATCGTGATCGAGAGCGGCAAAGCGCGGGTGGGCGACTGGGTGGCCGAGGAACGAAATGTGTACGACGACTATCGGCGGGCGTTCGGCAAGGAACCGCCGCTGGTCAGCGGCGTCGCCATCATGACGGATACCGACAACACGCAGGAGCGCGCCACCGCGTATTACGGCGATCTGGTCTTTGTAAAGGAGCAGACCAGGGCCCTTCTTCCCTGACGTTCGTTCTCACGGCTTTACACGTCCTCCTGGTTCGTGCTATAGCCTCGGCCATGCCGCGCGGGCCGCGTCTCGACGCTCCGGGGGTGGTGCACCACGTCGTGGTGCGTGGCATTGAGCAGCGAAAGATCTTTCAGAACGACGACGACCGCGCAGACTTCATCCGCCGCATAGCTCGCCTCCTCCCCGATACCCAAACAACGTGCCTGGCGTGGTGCGTGTTGCCGAACCATGTCCATCTCGCGCTGCGTTCGGGGCCGCGCGGGCTGTCGTTTCTGATGCGGCGCTTATTGACCGGGTACGCGGTCGCATTTAATCGTCGCCACGGCCGCGTGGGGCATCTCTTCCAGAACCGGTACCAGTCGATCGTGTGCGAGGAGGAACCCTACTTGCTCGCCTTGGTCCGATACGTACACCTGAATCCCCTCCGTGCCGGCATCGTGAACGGGCTCAAGGCGCTGGCGGAGCATCCTTGGTGCGGGCACGGCGCGCTGCTGGGTCGGGTCGAACACTCTTGGCAGGAAACCGCAGAGGTGCTAGCGCGGTTCGGGGACACGCCGGAGCAGGCTCGCAGAGAATACGCGGCGTTTGTCGCGGCGGAGGCCGATGTCGAGGAAGCGCCGCGGACAGACACCGCCGAGCTCTTGGCCGCTGGTGCGACCGCCGCGCAACTCCCGTCGCGTCCTGTGGGCGCTGATCCGAATGGCGCGTGGGGGAGCCCGGAGTTCGTGGCCGGCCTCCGCGCCCGAAGCGCGCGCCCCCCTGAGCAGCCGGATGCGAGCTGTCGGTTCGTGGTGGAGGCGGTCTGCCGCGCGCTCGGTCTCTCGCCGCAGGCGCTGGCGTCGGGGCGCCGCACGCGACCGCTCTCGAACGGCCGGGCCTTGGTAGCGTACGTGGCGCGCACGCGGTATCGGATCACAGGCACTGAGTTGGCCGAAGCGCTGGGCATGAGTCCGCCGGCCGTGACGTTTGCCGAACGCCGCGGCGCACGGCTTCTCAAGCGACGGGTTGATTTGAGGAGCGGTCTTCGAGAGTTTCTAAATTAATTAAGAACGTCCCCGATGTGGGGTCCTCAGGGCAACCTTCCGGATTTGAGGTTTTCGACCGTGAACAGGCGGTCAGCGAGGCCGGTGTTGACCGCAATGTCGCTCAATTCGACGATCGTCTTGCCTGAGCTGCCCGCAGGTTGAATTTCGGTCCGCTTCCACACCCAGCCTTGGTCAAGGTGCTCCCACGTGATTCGCTGGGTGCGGATCAGGCGCCCGGTGGCGTCGCGGTATTCGATCTTTCCGATCGTCCAATCCGCAAACGAGATCCAGAAGCGGCGTAACGGCAACAGGTCGTTGGTCACGGTGGAGCGGTCGTCCAGTATCAGGTGATCCACGCCGTCGATCGCTTCCTTCCCCACGAGTTGTCCGGTTGTGCCCACGAGGCGGGTGCCGAGCTGTTCGAAACCGAGATCCAGCGCAGGCTGCCGCCGGCTTCCGTGTTCGTGGTGCTCGTGACCCGCGATCGCCACGCGACGGACCTGACGCAAATCAGGCAAGTACAACCAGGCCTGGGAGTCGTTTGCCCGCTCCATTTGCCAGAGCAAGAAGCCCTCGCCGCGTTTATCGAGCGGCGTCTGCGTGACCAACAGCGCCTTGCCGATCAACCCTTTGTCGCCCAGCAGGTTCTTCCAATAGAGGCGATGGGTGCTCACGCGCTCGACGCCGCGGGCGTCCACTTGACGGACCAGCACGCTCGCGGTTTGGTCGCTGATGGCGTTGTCTTGGGCCGTAACGTGCTGTACCACTTCTTCCACGAACACGTCGCCGGCGTCGGCGCTGCGCAGGGCCCCGGGCGCCGTGCCCGCGATCAGCAGGAAGATGGTCACGCGGAATCCATTGGCCAGTGTCTTGATGGTCATGTGCTTGCTTGCTCCGTCCCGATGGTGTGGTTGCGCGGTCACGCGAGGTTCTCTCACTCAGGACCCCAAAAGCAACCGATTTATTTTCCGAAGCAGGGTGGAAGTCGCTGGCGCGGACCCTGAGCGCGCGGCGGCACCAGGGTTGTCAGAAGGTATACGCGATACTGAAGATGACTCCTTGGAAGGTGTCGGAGCTGTCGCCGGTTTCACTCTCGAATCGCTGGAACTTGTACGCCTCGGCGATCGTCACCGGCTGCTTCGGAAACCGATACGCGAGCCCGATCTCGCCGGACGGGCCGCCGAACGAGCTGGAGGCGCTGCCGCTTCCCCCGAGTTCGCGTTGTAAGAACGAGTACGTGGCATTGCCATACAGGGCGAAGCGCGTGCGACCGAGGGTATAGCTGCCGAGCAATCCCACGAACGGGCCCGAGGACGTTTGCTCGACCCGCGTGGAATTTTGCCCTGAACCGGGTTGGGGGGGAATCGTAAACTCGAAGGTGACGCTCTTGAACCCGCCGATCACGCCGAACGTGGGCAGAAAGTAGTATCCCGCGGTCAGATCGAGATCGGTGCGCTGGGCCACGATCGTGGTGTTCGTGGTCGTAATGTTGGGCGGGTTGACGACCGTTTGCGTGAACGGGAAGTCCAACTGACCGGTAAAAAACGTCGCGCCCACGAACACCTGCCGGTACCGTGCAATCGCCACGGGTCCGAACAACGCGCCCACATAGGAACGAAATTCTCCGTTCGCGTTGAGGGCCCCCCAGTCCGCGGCCCACGTCTTGACCCCGACGGAGTAACGGATCGGTTCGGCGACGGCGGTCGAAGGCAGCACTGCGATGACTGCGAAGAGCAGGACGCGTTGCACGGTGGCTGCGAGGCGTCGCGTCGTCATCTCACGGCAGCAAGGGGAGCGGCGCTTCGTCGTGCGCCGGCTCGGGTGGTGGTTGGGGCGCCGGGGTGGAGGCGCTCGAAGATTCGCGCACCGTCGAGAGTCGGGTCGCCGGCGGAGCCACTGGTTTGACCTCGGCGACTGGCTTGAGCGCCTCGGTCGCGGGTGGAGCGACGACCAGGGGCGCCGGAGCCAGGGCCTTCGGCTTGGGTTCAGGGGACGGGGTGACCGTTCGCGCTTCGTGTATCGGCGGCGCGACGCGGCTCGGCTCCTTACGCGGGGCGGTGACCGGAACGGGCGCAGGTTTCTTTGCGGGCTTGGGCTCCTTGCGTTGCGGCGGCGGTTCGATCGGACTCGGAGGAGGCGACATGGTCTCGGGAACGGGTGCCGGGACCTGAGGCGCGGGTGCCACCGCCACGGGGTGTTCCGGCGTCACCAGCGGAGACTCCACGCGGGGATCGGCCACCACCGGCTCGGTAGGCGGCGCGACCGCAACGGGTGTCGGACGCGATTCGTTCGTCGAGCGATTCAGCACCGCCCACCCGCCGACCGCGCTCACCGCCAGCGCCGCAGCGACACCCAGCCCGATTGCAATCGAACGGCCGCGACCAGCGGGCGTGGGAGCGGGAACCGAGCGCGACGCGGGGGTGGCAATCGTCCGCGTTCTCTCTGCATGTGCAGAGGGCTCCGGGCGTTTATTCGTCGGCGGCGCGGTGGTTTTGGTAATAGTGGTGACCTGCCGATACGTTGCCGTGTCGGTTTCGATGTCCTTGTCGAACAGTGTGCGGAGGTACTCGGACAGATCCCTGGCGCTGGGCGGTGGGGAGAGGGTCCGCAGGTAACCGTTGAGCGCGTCCTCGAACGCCTGGCCGGTCGCATACCGCTCGCCGGGGTTCTTCGCGAGTGTCTTGAGCACGATCGCGTCCAAGGCCTTGGGCAACCCTTCCTTGACCGCGGATGGAACCGGCACGTCGGCGGTGCGGACGCGTTCGAGCGTGGTGAATTCGTTGTCGGCCTTGAACAGGCGCTGTCCGGTGAGCATTTCGTGCAACACGATGCCGAGCGCGAACAGGTCCGATCGATGGTCAACGGCTTTGCCCCAGGCCTGCTCCGGCGACAGGTACGCGAGCTTGCCCTTGAGCACCCCGGTCTGGGTGTGGCTGGACGACGAGGCGGCCTTGGCGATCCCGAAATCCACGAGTTTGACGTCGCCGTTGTACCCGATCAGGATGTTCTGGGGGCTGATGTCCCGATGGATGATCCCCAGCGGCGCGCCGGACGCGGCGGTGCCGCGATAGGCGTGGTCCAATCCCGCCGCGATCCGCGCGGTGATCAGCACCGCGGCGGACAGGGGGACGGGGACGCCCCGAGCCTGCCCCTGCGCCAACACCGCGGCCAGGCTCTTGCCCATCACGTACTCCATGGCCATGTAATAGGTGCCCAACACGGCGCCGAAATCGTAGATCTGCACGATATGGGGGTGCGTGATCTGGGCCGCGAGTTTGGCCTCGTTCACGAACATCTGCACGAACTCGCGGTCCTCGGTGAGGTGGGGGAGAATCCGTTTGATGGCCACCACCCGCTCGAATCCCGCCACGCCGGTCTGACGGGCGAGGAACAGCTCGGCCATGCCGCCGCGACCGATCTTTTTCAACAAGAGGTACGGGCCGAATCGTTCTGGGGTGGTCACACCGGCTCCACGGGCGAAACGATCGGTAAGGATAGCACACGGTTTCCAGGCGTCTTGCCGCGCGCGAGCGGCGAGCCCGCTTGATCATGAGCCGGAGCGGCTCTACAATCGCGGGAAAATCTGTCACGCCGAGGAGGAGCTGATGCCGATTGTGTTGCAGACCACGGGCTTGTTGGTCTTATCCAACGTCTTCATGACGTTTGCCTGGTACGCCCATCTCAAACACCTCAATCATCACCCGTGGTATCTGGCCGCGTTTGCAAGTTGGGGTATCGCGCTGTTCGAGTATCTGCTGCAGGTTCCGGCCAACCGGACCGGGTTTCAGGCGCTCGATCTGACGCAACTGAAGATCCTGCAGGAAGTGATCACGTTGTCCGTGTTTGCGCCGTTTGCGATTTGGTACATGGGCCAGCCGTTGCGATGGAACTTCTTGTGGGCCGCGCTGTGTCTGATCGGCGCCGTCTATTTCATGTTCCGGGGGTAGCGCGGCCATCAACGGCCGTCTGCGGCGTTGCTGCTGTGCTTCCGGTGCTCACGTACAGACTTAGTACGCTCCGCTCCGGTTCTCGCAGCGCCTTGCATCCGGCGCGTTGCTGACCACGCTTGCCTTGACCGTTTTGCATTGATCGTGCGAAGATCCGACCCGGTTGACTGGCGGGTATGCGTTATCTTCGCTTCGTTCATGACAATGTCGTGGCCTACGGCCGCCTGGAAGGCGATCTAGTCCGGGTGATCGATGGCGACTTGTTCGGGGGGTACAAGGTCACCGAACGAACCGTGTTGCTCGCGGCCGTGCGGGTGCTCGCGCCCTGCCTGCCGACCAAGATCATCGCCATCGGCGTCAATTACAAGGACCACGCCGCGGAGTTCAAGAAGGACCTGCCCGAAGAGCCCTTGATCTTTCTCAAACCGCCCAGCGCGGTGCTGGCATCTGAAGAGGCGATCGTGTATCCGGAGGGGGTGACGCGGCGCGTGGACTACGAGGGGGAGTTGGCGGTGGTGATCCGCAAACGCGGGCGCCACCTCACCCCCGAACAGGCCGCCGCGGTGATTCTGGGCTACACGTGCTGCAACGACGTGACCGCGCGCGACCTCCAGAAAAAAGACGGCCAGTGGAGCCGCGCCAAGGGGTTCGACACGTTCTGTCCCTTGGGGCCGGTGATTGCGACGGAACTCGATCCGTCGCAGCTGCGCATCGAAACGCGCCTCAACGGCGAGGTGAAACAGGACGCGCCGGTCTCGTCCATGATCTTCGACGTCCCCACGTTGATCAGCCACGTGTCCAAGGTCATGACGTTGATGCCCGGCGACGTGTTGACCACGGGCACGCCGTCGGGCGTGGGGCCGATGAAACCGGGCGATGTGGTCGAGGTGCGGATCGAAGGCATCGGCACGTTGAGAAACCGCGTAGTGTAAACATCTCAGGAGGTGTTCGTGGCGTCATCGTACATTCAAGGGCGGTTTGCCGAACGGATCGGCGGGGCCAAGTTCGGCAAGTCCACCAAAATCTACAAATTCGAGAAGATCAAGCGCGCCAAGGCGGCCGCGCAGAAAGCCCACCCCGGAGTGGAGTTGCTCGACTTCGGCGTGGGCGAGCCCGATGACATGGCGTTTCCGGGGGTGGTCGAGGCGCTGCAACGCGAGGCCGCGAAATGGGAGAACCGGGGCTACGCGGACAACGGGATCGCCGAATTCAAAGAAGCCGCGGCGCGTTACCTGGGCCGCGTGTTCGGGGCTCCGGGGATCGACCCGCAGACCGAGGTGCTCCACGCCATCGGCGCCAAACCCGCGCTGGCCATGCTGCCGGCGTGCTTCATTGACCGGGGCGACGTGGCGATCGTCACGGTGCCCGGGTATCCGGTGATGGCCACGCATACGCGGTGGTACGGCGGCCGGGTGGTCGAGCTCCCCCTGGTCCAAGAACGGCATTATCTGCCGGATCTGGGTGCGCTGAAAGCCGCGGACCTGAGACGCGCCAAGCTCCTGTACCTCAACTACCCCAACAACCCCACCGGCGCGTCCGCTACCCGCGACTTCTACCAGGACGTCGTCAAGTTCGCGAAGAAACACAAAGTGATCGTGGTGGTGGACGCGGCATACGCCGGGCTGACCTACGGGGAACCGCCGTTGAGCTTTTTGTCGGTCCCCGGCGCCAAGGACGTGGGCGTGGAGCTGCACTCGTTGTCCAAAGCCTTCAACATGACCGGTTGGCGGCTGGGATTCGTAGCAGGCAATCCATTGGTCGTCTCCGCGTTCGGCATGGTCAAGGACAATTGTGATTCCGGGCAGTTCAAGGCCATCCAGCGGGCGGGGATTTACGCGCTCGATCATCCCGAGATCACCCGTGAGATCGGGCGCAAATACGAGCGACGGTTGCGGGGGATGGTCGCCGCGTTGTCCTCGGTGGGCTTCGATGTCGCCATGCCGCGCGGGTCGTTTTTTCTGTACACGGCCGCCCCCAAGGGCGTGAAAGCCGGCCGGAAATTCCGGAGCGCGGAGGACGTGTCGGAGTTCCTGATCACCGAACGCTTGATCTCCACGGTGCCCTGGGATGACGCGGGGCACTATCTGCGCTTCTCCGCAACGTTTCTCGCGAAAGATGAGGCCGACGAGCGGCGGGTGCTGGATGAATTGAAGAGACGGTTGTCTGATTTGGGACTGGTGTTCTGACCGATGCCCGAGACCATTCGCGCCTACATCGGGGTGGGATCCAACGTCGGAAACCGGTTCGCGCACTGCCAGGCGGCCGTGGACGCACTCGGTCGGCTGGGCGGGACGAGGGTGGCGGCCTGTTCGCGTTGGTTCGAGACCGAGCCGGTCGGGGAGATCGCGCAGGACTGGTTTCTGAACGGCGCGGTCGCGATCGACACGGTGTTGGGGCCGCACGAGTTGCTGACCAGGTGCCGTCGCATCGAACACGACCGGGGCCGCGATCGTGCGCAAGAATCCCCTGGCGGGCCGCGGACTCTTGACCTGGACATTCTCCTGTACGGCGACCGGGTGGTGGACACGCCGGACCTGCAAATTCCCCACCCACGCATGGCGGAGCGCGCGTTCGTGCTGATTCCGCTGGAGGACATCGCGCCGCGCGCCGTGCATCCCGTGCGCCAGGCCACGGTGGCGGAGTTGCGCGCCCGCCTCGCCGATCCGCACGTGGTCCGATTGTTTGAGGCGATTAACCGGTCCGCGTGACCGGCCACTCGCGAGCGGCGCATGGACCCGAAGTATCTGGTCGTCGAAGGCCCCATCGGCGTGGGAAAGACCAGCCTGGTGACGTTGCTGGCCGAGCAATTGGCCGGCAAGGCGATCCTGGAGGAGTCCGAGAACAATCCCTTTCTGCTCCGGTTCTACCGGGACCGCTGGCGCTGGGCGTTCCAGACGCAATTGTTCTTTCTGTTGTCGCGGTATCGCCAGCAAGAAGAAATGGCGCAACACGAGCTGTTTTCCAACGTCACCATCACCGACGTGTTTCTGCCCAAAGATCGCATCTTCGCTTCGCTCAATCTCTCTCCGGACGAGCTGGTCTTGTACGACCAGGTGTACGGCCTGTTGCGAGGCCGCCTGCCCAAACCGGATCTGGTCATCTACCTGCACGCGGAGACCGACGTGCTCATGCAACGCGTCCATCAGCGCGGGCGCGAGTACGAGAAGGAGCTGACGTGGGAGTACCTGGACGCGCTCAATCGCGCGTACAACGAGTTCTTCTTCGGATACACGGATACCCCGCTGCTGGTCCTCCAGACCACGGAGATCGACTTCGTCAACAACGCGGCTGATCTCGCCGAGCTGATCCGCCAGATCCGGCACATGAAGGGCGGCGTGCAGTACTATGTGCCGGCCCGATGACGGGGCGCGCGTCTCGTAGCAGCCACGGCTGGGAGCGACCGTGCTGACCCTCACCACCGCGCGCGACATGCATACGTGGTCGGACGCTGAACGCGGTCGCGGGCACGCGATCGGGTTTGTGCCCACGATGGGGGCGCTGCACCACGGTCACGCCAGCCTCATTCGCGCGGCGCGTGCCGCGAGCGATCGGGTCGTGGTCAGCGTGTTCGTTAATCCCACGCAATTCGGTCCCACCGAAGACTACGAGCGCTACCCCCGCATGTTCGAGGCGGATCGCGCGTTGTGCGAGCGCGAAGGCGCGGACGTGGTGTTCGCGCCCGCGGTCCCCGAGATCTACCCTCCCGGGAACGAGACCATCGTGGACGTGGGGTCGCTCGGCACCGTGCTCTGCGGCGCGTCGCGCCCGGGTCATTTCCGAGGCGTGGCCACGGTCGTCGCCAAATTGTTCGCTATCGTGAACCCCCATCGCGCGTTCTTCGGCCGCAAGGACTACCAGCAAACTGTGGTCATCCGGCGGCTGGTGGAGGATCTGCGGTTCGGGGTCGAGATCGTGGTCTGCCCCACGGTGCGCGATGCCGACGGCCTGGCCGCCAGCTCCCGGAACGCCTATCTGTCGCCGGAGGAACGAAAACGGGCACTGCGCGTGCCCGCGGCCTTGGCCGAAGCCGAGCGGCTGATCAAGGCCGGCGAGCGCTCCGGCGGGAAGATTCGGGACGTGCTGGAGGTCTTGCTGTCGAGCGGAGCTGCGGTCCGCGTGGACTACGCAGCGGTGGTCCATCCCGACACGCTCCGGCCGGTGGAACAACTGGCCGGCCGGGTGGTGATTGCGGTGGCGGTATGGGTAGGCGCCACGCGCCTGATCGACAATGTGGAGATCGAGGTAGCTGATGGGTGACGTGAGAGATCGCCGGACGACGAGAGCGAGGGCAGGAGCCCTCGTTTTTTGTGCCTTGCTCGCCGCGTGTTCGGGGGGGGGCGGCGGAGACAACAACGGCCCCGCCTGCGCATCGTCCACGGTCAGCGTTTTGATCGAGCCCGCTGCGCCGACGGTGATTGCCAACACCCCGCAACCGTTCATAGCCACGGTGACGGGAGCGACGAATACCGCGGTGACGTGGAGCGTGCAAGAGGCCGGGGGCGGAGACATCTCGGCAACCGGTCTGTACACCGCACCTGCCGCACCCGGCACATACCATGTGGTCGCGACGAGCCAAGAGGATCCCTGCGGGACCGCGACGGTTGCCGTGACGGTCGAGCAGGCTCAGCCAATCACTGTAGCCATTAGCCCCTCCGGTTCCGTGCCCGTCGAGGTCGAGGTAGGCGGCAGCCAGACATTTCTTGCGACGGTGACCGGGACCACAAACACTGCGGTGACGTGGTCGGTGCAGCCGGGCGGCGCAGGGGGCAAGATCAATCCACTAGGTGTTTACTCGGACCCAAGTACGCCCGGTGTCGACCTGGTCACTGCGACAAGCGTTGTTGACCCGACCAAGTTCGCTCAAGTGACGGTCAATATCGTCGCAACCTCAATCATGATTTCACCGTCTGACGTCAGGGTCGGCCTCGGCGGACAGGTACAGTTTTCGCTCACTAGACTTGTTGGTGGGGCGTGGTCCTTGAGCGGCGACTCCAAGTTTGGCACGATTAGCGTTGGGGTCGGATTATACACGGCACCGTTTCAAATGCCGACCTCCAACACCGCGATCGAGGTTAGGCATATCAGTACTACGGACAAAGCCGTGATCACGCTGGCCAGCCGATTTCTGCCTCCGGAAACGCTCCCGGTCGACGGGTGCGGCGGGTGTGAGACGGATCTACCCAACGCGATCGTGGCAGAAGATTTCAATGGTGACGGATTGGATGATCTAGCCACGGCAAATTCGGGAACCGGGACGCTCTCGATCTTAATCGCGGCGGACAAATCCCATTTTGGCGAGGCGGTAAGGCCTCAGGTGGGCAATCTGGCTTCCGGTGATCCCGAAGCTCTCGCTGTCGCGGATCTGAATCTTGTTGGAGGGGTGGTTGACCTGGTCGTTGCGGATGCGGATCCCAGCGGCTTGGCCGTGCGCAGTTTCCTGGGCGAGGGTGATGGAACGTTCGGATCTGAACGTGCATCCGCGCTTTCGTCGAACAGCAACCCCCTTTCAGTTGCGGTTGGCCTCATGGATTCCGATGCATTTCCGGACGTGGCAGTGGCAAATTTCCTAACCAGCACAGTTGAGGTTCTTCAGGGCGTTGGTGATGGAACCTTTAGATCCTATACTCCCCCGACCGTGCTCACCAATGGCGTTTCAGGTCCGCTGGGCATTGTAGCGGCATCGTTCAACGGGGACGGTTGGGACGACCTCGCAGTGGCAAACAGCCAGGACGGTACCGTGTCCATCTTCCTCAGCAATGCAAATGGCACGTTTGCGGCTCCACAGGTCGTGTCGCTAGGTCAGAACAGTCCCAGCGCGTTGGCTGCGGTCGCGCTCACTGGTGGTGGCAACTATCTGGATCTCGTTGTTACGACGGCGTTCAATAGTAAGTTGACCCCTCTCTTGAACTCCAGCGGAACGTTTACCGCTTCGCCGACCCCACTATCGACCGGCACTTCGCCGGTAGCCGTCGCGAAGGGAGATTTCAACAAAGATACGTTTCAAGACGTTGTGGTTGCGAATCAAGGCAGCAATTCCGTCACCACGTACCTCGGCCAAGGCGGCGGCTCGCTGGTTCAATCTGAAACCTATAACGTGGGCCTGCAACCCCAGGCAGTGGCGGTCGGCGACTTTAATGGGGATGGCTGGTCCGACGTGGCCGTGGCCAATAACGGCGACGACACGGTCTCGATCCTTCGGAACCGCGGCAGCCCTACCGCGCCTTAGTACATCCCTCGGTACTGGTCCCATCCCAAGACGCCCAGGCGTAGCGCCTTCCGTCTCCCGCAAAGCCGCAACCTATCAGGCACGTCATGCTACCGAGCGCCTCTTGCCCGAGGGACCTCTAATTGCATTTTGGCGTTCCGGGGAACAGCTGAAGGCCATCCGTGGTCTTTCTGTCATGGAGGGGTTTTACCCGTGAGGGGCTGTTGGCTGTGCCTGTTGACCACAGCCCTCACAGCCCGGGTCATCGAGGCCTGGGGTTTTGGTGGTGTTTGACGCAATGGATCGCGCCGAGATCATGCGTAAGGGGCGAGGAACGGCATGCTCCGCGGACCCGGCTACCGAACAGTTCTGGGAGGTGCCGCAAGGCTCGTGGGCGGGTGCGTGCTTGCTGCGTGCAGCGCGGGTGATATGCCCTCCGGCTGGTCCGTCGACGTTACGATCGAGCCGGACGTTGTGACGGTGGTGGCGGGGACCTCGCAGCCCTTTGTTGCTGCGATGACCGGGACCGCGAATCCAGAGGTGACCTGGTCGGTGGAGGAGGGAAGCGTCGGCGGGGGGATCTCCTCCACCGGCGTGTACCGAGCACCCACCCGAACGGGCACGTATCACATTGCCGCCGCGAGTCTGGCCGCCCCCTCCAGCCGCGGCCGCGCAACCGTGACCGTGGTGTCCCCAGTGGCGATCAGCGTGTCGATCACCTCGCCAGCAGACCCGGCCGTCGTCCTTCCGCCCGGAGGGATCGTGGCGTTCCTTGCCGCTGTGAACGGGGCCGGCAACCGCAATGTAATCTGGACGATCGAGACCGGCCAACCGGTTCCCGGAGGGTCGATTACGGTCGAGGGCGTGTACACCGCGCCGGCGCTGGAACTGGTTCGTCCCTATCTCGACACGAGCGGTTCGATCACCGTGGTGGTCCATGCGCGCAGCGAGGCTGATCCTACCAAATCGGGCACGCGGCCGGTGGTCATTCAGGAACAGTCCGTCCCGGTCACCATCTCGCCCCCGAGTGTGGTCGTCGGCCTCGGCGGGTCTGTCACGCTCGCCCTGTCGGAAATCCTGTTCACGCCCACGACATGGACGATCAACGGTATAGGAGGGGGTGATTCCACGATCGGCACGATCTCGGGCTTTGGAGCGTACGCGGCGCCGTTTCGGCTCGCGAACCCCGCAACGGTGGTCGTGGGCAATTCAGCGGCGAGGAACGCGGTCGCCGTCACGATGGTCAGCCGATTTCTGGCGCCGGAGGCGATCCCGGTTCACGCGTGCTTCCCGTGTCTGTCCGCGCGTCCCGCCGCGCTGGCGGCCGCGGATTTCAACTCCGACGGCTTGTTCGACCTGGCGACCGCGAACGCCGGGTCCGGAACATTGTCCGTCCTGATGGCGGCGGATTCGGTCCGTTTTGCGGCGCCGTATCGCTTGCCGGTCGGCTCACCCGAAACGTCGGCGCCGCGGATTCTTGTGGCGCCTCGGCTTGATGGCGCCGGGCCGGCAGCGCTTGTGGTGGTTGACGGCGCTGGCACGGGCGGAGCGATACGGGCGCGCCTCGGCGCGGGTGACGGCACCTTCCAGAGCGAGGCCGTGTCGGAACTGCCGCTCGATGCCGACCTGGTCGCCGTGGCGTCGGGTGGGTTCGACGGCGATGCACTCTTGGATCTGGTCGTGGCGGATGCATCGGCCGGCGCTCTGCATGTCTTGCAAGGGCTGGGAGGCGGTCGGTTCTCGCTTCGCGCCAGCCTCGGAAATGCCGCCAGCATGTTGCGGCCGACCGCGGTGGCCGTTGGGGACTTCGACCGCAATGGACGCGATGATCTGGCCGTGGCGGTTGGGGACCACACCGTGTCGGTGTGGTCGACCGACCCCGATGGGAGTGTCCGCAACGCTCAGACCATTACCTTCCAGCCCGGAAACGTCCCTGTGGCACTGGTCCCGGTCGACCTGAACCGGGACGCGGCCCCGGATCTCGTCGTCACCCTTGGAACGCCCCCCGGCGTCTCAGTGGTTCTGAACTCAGGCGCTCCGCAGACAGGCCGGTTCGGCGCGCCGTCTCCGTCGATCGACGGAGGCCCGATGCCCGTTGCGGTGGCGACCGGGAATTTCAATCACGATGGGTTCCCGGACATCGTGGTGGCGGATCAGAGCGCCAACACGGTGACCACCTTTTTCGGCGATGGCCACGGAGCCCTGGTGCGCTCCGAGACGTACCCTCTGGGGCTCGTGCCGGAGGCGGTGACGACCGGTGATTTCAACGGCGATGGTTGGGACGATGTGGCGGTGGTTCACCCCAACGACGACGTGATCTCCGTGCTCCGGAATCGCGGCGGGCCTACCCGCCCTAGAGGTACGCGACGCCGGATTGACAGACCGCCTCAAGTTCGATTGACTTACCCCCGCTGTCTTGATAGGGTACGGCCTGCGCGCGGGCCGGCCCGCGTAGACTGCTTCGGTATTGAAGCTTCCCGCATTGCCTGCGCAGAGCTTCGACCCAAGTGGAAGGAACCACTAATAAGCGCGTGGCACTCCGTGAGCGGAGTGCCGGGGAGCGCGACGCGCGATGCGGGTTCTGAGCATATGCCCACCGTGTTGGTAACTGGAAACGCGGGGTTTATCGGGTCCCACCTGACCGAGCGCCTCTTGGCGCTGGGCCACTCCGTGGTGGGGTTCGACAACTTCGATCCGTTCTACGACCCCGCGATCAAACGCCGAAACCTCGCGGTCGTGGCCTCGCATCCCCGCTTTACCTTTGTGGAAGGCGATTTGCGGCGGCGCGACCAGGTGGATGCGTTGTTTGCGGGGCGCCGCATCGATCGCATTTTTCACGGCGCGGCGCGCGCGGGCGTTCGTCCTTCCCTGAAAGATCCGCTCCTGTATGAGGAAGTGAACGTGCGCGGCACGTTGCACGTGTTGGAAGCGGCGGTCCGCCACAACGTGGCCAACTTCGTGTTCGCCTCGTCATCCTCGGTGTACGGGGAACAGAAGAAGGTGCCGTTCGCCGAGACCGACCCGGTGGATCACCCCATCTCCCCCTACGCCGCGACCAAGAAGGCGTGCGAGTTAATGTGTTTCACGTACCACCACCTGTATCGCTTGCCGGTGACGTGCCTGCGGTTCTTCACGGTGTACGGGCCGCGTCAGCGGCCGGAGATGGCGATTCACGCGTTCACCCGCGCCATGACACAAGGCGCGCCGCTCAAACTGTTCGGCGACGGCAGCGCGCGGCGCGATTTTACGTACATCGACGACATCATCGCGGGCGTGGTGGCGGCGCTGGACCGCCCGCATCCCTATGAGATCGTGAACCTGGGGGAATCGCAGACGATCGCCATGCGGGACCTGATCGCACGCCTCGAGCCGCTGATCGGCAAAGCCGCGATCGTCCACGCGCTCCCGGCCGAGCCCGGCGACGTCCCGATCACGTACGCGGATGTGACAAAGGCCAAGGCGCTACTGGGCTACGAGCCTTCCACGTCGATCGACCAAGGCCTGGCGCGGTTCGTGGCGTGGTATCGCGCTGAGATGGGCGCGGCATAACGCGAGGGGACGTTCGCTATGCGGATATTGGTGACCGGCGGCGCCGGATTCATCGGTTCTCATTTGGTGGATCGCCTGATCCAGGAAGGGCACGAGGTCTCGATCGTGGACGACCTCTCCACCGGGAAGAAAAAAAACGTCAGCCCCAAAGCCGAGTTTTACAAGCTCGACATTTTGAGCCCCAAGGTGGAGCGGGTCTTCAAGAAAGCGCGGCCCGAGGCGATTTTTCATCACGCCGCGCAGATGGACGTGCGTCGTTCGGTCAAAGACCCGCTCTTCGACGGGCAGGTCAACATCCTCGGGACCGTCAATCTGCTGGAGCAGGCGGTCAAGGTCGGGACTAAGCGCGTGATTTTCGCGTCGTCCGGCGGCGCGGTCTACGGCGAGCAGGAGCAGTTTCCTGCGGCGGAACCCCACCCCACCCGCCCGGTGAGTCCTTACGGAATCAGCAAACTCGCCGGGGAACATTATCTCTACTACTATGGTCGTACTTACGGGCTGCAATGGACAAGCCTGCGGTACGCCAACGTGTATGGGCCGCGCCAGGATCCGTTCGGCGAAGCGGGCGTGGTGGCCATCTTCACGCTGAAGTTGCTGCAGAACGAACAGCCCGTGATCAACGGCACTGGAAAACAGACGCGTGACTACATCGCCATCGACGACGTGGTCGAAGCCAACATGGCCGTGCTGAACAACCGCCTGACCGAGACCTTCAACGTCGGGACGGGACGGGAAACAACGGTCAACCAGTTGTTCCGCATGTTGGCCGAGGCGGTGGGATCTCCCATCAAAGAGCGGTACGGTCCGGAGCGGCGCGGCGAGCAGCTTCGAAGTTGCGTGGACGCCGGCAAGCTCGCCAGAGCGGCGGAGTGGGAAGCCCGCACGAGCCTGGCCGACGGTCTCAAGCGCACCGTGGAATACTTCCGGCAGACCCTCCAGCCCAGATGACGGGGAGCCCGACGATCCGCTCTATGGTCAAGACCGTCGTGCTGGTGCTGGTTCTGTCGATCGCCGCGGGCTGTGCCCCTAGACCCGTTCGCGTGGCCGATCAGTTCGCGCGCGAGGGCAACTGGGAGGGGGCCGTCCTGGTCTACCAGGAAGCCCTCTCCAAGCGACCCGATGACGAGAAGCTCAGGGCCAAACTGGATCGCGCGAAGCTGGAGGCGGCAAAATCCCAACACGCGCGAGGTACGGCGCTGCTCGCCCAACGCGCGGTCGCGCCGGCCGTTGAGGCTCTGAAACAAGCGGTGGCGTACGACCCCAATACCGAGGCGTATCGCGAGACGCTGGCCCAGGCGCTCAAGGTCAAAGAGGCCGCGGAGCGTTACCAAGCCGCGCTCCAACTCCTCAAGACCGAGAGACACCAGGACGCAATTGCGGAGTTCGAACGGGTCCTGGCCCTGGATCCGGCCCACGCGGGAGCCCTGCAAGGAATTCGCGACGCCGAGGATCGGCTGAAGCTGCTCGCCGAGTCGGACGAATTGACCCTGACCTCCGATCAACCGATCACGCTGCGGTTTCAGAATGCGCGGCTCAAGGAGGTGTTCGATCTGCTCTCGAAGACGGCGGGCGTGAACTTTCTGTTCGACCGAGACATCCGCGACGAGCCGGTGACGATCTTCGTCAAGAACACGACGTTCCGCGACGCGCTCAACCTCGTGCTGACGACCAACAACCTCTTTATGAAACGCGTGGCGGCCGACACGGTGCTGATCCTGCCCAAAACCAAACAGAAGATCGATCAATATCAGGACCTGATGATCCGCACCTTCTATCTCTCCAGCGCCAAGGCAAAGGACGTGGTCAACCTGCTGCGAACCATGCTCGACACGCGCCGGATGTTCGTCAACGAGGATCTCAACACCATTGTGATGCGCGACGCGCCGGACAAGATCCGGATCGCGGAAAAGATCATCGAGGCCAATGATCGCCAGGTGGCGGAGGTGATGTTCGAAATCGAAGTCTTAGAGGTGACGAATATCGACTTTTTCAAGGCGGGGTGGAACCTCAGGTCGGGTTCCGGCGATGCCACGGCCAGCCTGGGGGTGACTCCCAATCCGATCGCGTTGGACGCGGTGTCGGACCTCACCAGCGCGGATTTTCTCCTGACCCTGCCCAGCGTGGAGGTGAGCCTGATCAAGACCGATGCGAACTCCAAAACGCTGGCCAACCCCAAGATCCGTGTGGTGGACAACAAGACCGCCAAGATCAACATCGGAAACAAGATCCCGATCCTACTCTCGACCACGACCACGGCGGCCGCCACCACTGTGGTCGCGGGCAATCAGACCACCACGACATCGACGGAATTCAAAGACGTGGGCATCAAACTCGAGATCAAGCCCAACATCCGCCTCAACAACGACGTGACCATGGACCTCAAACTCGACGTGACGTCGCTGGGAGAGTTTGACGAGCGCGTCGGCCAGTTCCGGTTTGGGACGCGTACCACCGATACCACGATCAACGTCCGGGACGGGGAGACCGTGGTGATCGGCGGGCTGATTTCCGATGAAAACCGGGCGGCGGCTAACAAGCTTCCCTGGCTGGGCGAGATCCCGGTGCTCGGCAAGCTGTTCGGCACCACCGAGAATGAAAAGCGCAAGATCGACGTGTTGCTCACCATCACGCCGCGCGTAATCCGCGGGCTCTCCGCGCCCGATGTGGGGGTGCAGTCGTTCTGGTCGGGGACCGAAGAGGGCTATTCCACGCAACCGCTCTTTACGCCGTCGGAAGCCGTGAGCCAGCCCGCGGCCTCTACGGGGCCCGGCGAGACCGTGCCCTTGCGGTCGCCGGCGACCACGCCCTCGGCGCCGGCGCCTCCGTCACCGGCCGCCGCGCCGCGGCCGCCCACGACCCAGCCGCAGTCGCGCCCGAACCAGCCGGCCGTGGTGTTTCCCGCCACGCCAGTGCCGGCCGTGCCGACTCCCTCCACGGCGAATTAGGCGTATTCGTTTCGCGACCATGACCAGAGGGCGCAGCGAGCGGGGAGTGACCTTCCTCGAACTGCTCGCGACCATGGCGATCATCATGATCCTGGTATCGGTGGCCATGCCGCTTTCGAAAATCACCGCCAAACGGGCGAAAGAAGTCGAGCTGCGCCAGGCGTTGCGGGAACTGCGCACGGCGATCGATCGCTTCAAAGACGACTGGAACCGGGACGGAGACCGATTGATCGGACCGCTCTGCCAGAGCAATCAACTGAGCTGCAAAGACGTCGTGAGCGTCAACGGGTACCCGAAGACCTTGGAGACGCTCCTGCTGGTGGAGCTGTCGGGCGAGGCGGCCAACATCAAGGGCGCGACCGTCAGACGGTATCTTCGCACGATCCCCAAGGACCCCATGACCGAGGAGTCTGAATGGTCCTTGCGCTGCTACACCGACGATCCGGACGAAACCTCCTGGTGCGGTGAAGACGTGTTCGACGTGCATTCGGCCAGCGAGAAGACGGGCCTTGACGGCACCCCGTACCGCGAATGGTGACCCCTCGATCCGGGTTGACATCGCGGTGGTCCGTTTTCTACCCTCGTTGGTGATGGCACGGCGTGTGATCGGGCGCTGGGTGCTCCTGGCTGCGGTGGCGTTGGGCGCGGGTGGGCTGATCGCGGTCACGTTGGCCTGGGCACCCAATGTCGGCGCGGAGTACGGCGACATTGTGATGAACCGGGAGGCCGAGAAAGCCGAGATGCCTCCCGTGATCTTCCCTCACTGGTTTCACCGCATCCGGTTTAAATGCAAGGTCTGCCATGACGACATCTTCGTCATGAAAGCGGGAGCCAATGAGGTCACCATGATCAAGATCATCAAGGGCGAGTATTGCGGCAAATGCCACAACGGCCGAATCGCGTGGGCTCCTCTGTACTGTGACCGCTGCCACTCGGGTAAGAGCCAGTATACCATTGCACCGTCCGAAAGCGGTGGTTCGCCCCCCTAACCGCGTGCGGCCGAGCCGTCCGTTCATCGAGTTGCTCGCGGGTCTGGCGCTCATCGGGCTTTTTGCCGCGCCCCTTGCGCCGTCCCCGGTTGGAGCGCAGCCCTCCCAGGGGACGGCCCCGGCCCCGCCCGCCGCCTCCGGCGGGGATCAGGAGCGCCTGCAGCGAATCAAAGAGAAGCTGAAGACGCTCGACCCCTCGATGGTCATTTATCTGGATAGCCGAGGCAACGTCGCGGGGACCGGGGATCCGGCTGGGCTGGTCGGGCGCGCCGAGTTGGCGGGCAAAGCCGACCATCCGCCGGCGCTGGAACTCTCGGGGTTCCCCAAGGATCGCTACGAGCTGGTGGACTGGGCCTCGACGATGATGCAGGGGAAGATCAAGCCGCGTGACGCGATCGATCCGAGCGTACCCGAAGTGCCGCCTTTCGATCTGGACGTGGTCATCACCACCAAGAGCAAGTTTCAGCCGGACGTCTTGTTTTCGCACAAGGTCCATACGTTGTGGCTCTCGTGCGACAATTGCCATGAGAAGATTTTCAAGAAGAAAGCGGGAGGAAATCCGGAAATGCACATGACCAAGATCGCGGCGGGCCAGTATTGCGGCCGCTGCCACGACCGCGTGGCTTTCCCATTGACGGACTGCCTGCGGTGCCACGTTCTTGCGAAAGACCGGCCGAAATGACGCGCGCTCGGAGCATCCTTGCGGCTCTCGTCATGGGCGTCGGCATCGGGTTGTGGCCGTTCGCTTCGTCCCAAGGCCAGCAAGAGCGGGTGTTCGACGTCGTGATTGCGAAGGACAGTTACGCGTTCGATCCGCCTCGCATTGCGATCGAGGTCGGCGACACCGTGCGCTGGCTCAATGAGGACACCCGCCGGCACCTGACCTCGAGCATCCCAGGTTACGGGCCCGACGAGAACCTCGAGATCTTTTGCGAAGACCTTCATGCCGGAAAGACCTGCGCTCACACCTTCACGAAACCGGGTCGGTATCCATACTTTTGTTTCGTGCACAACCGGATGCAAGGCGAGGTCGTGGTCGTTGATCGATAGAAGTCCCGAGGCCGGAGGCGCGGGCGCGTTTCCCGTCGTCATTGCGCTCGGTCTGGCGGTGCTGGTCGGAGGATGCCGCAGCGCACCCCAGTCAGGCAAGACACCGCTCGAGATTGCGCTGGAGGCGGTAACCGCTCCGGCGGAAGGGGAGACCCCGGTTCTCCCGCCGGGAGTGGTGTTGCCCGGCGAAGCGACAGAAGGCTCGTCGCCCGAGGCGCTCGGCGTACCGTCCCAGGACCCGGCGGAAGCCGCGGCAGGGCTGACCGAGGAACTCCACCCGCTGGCGTTCGCCTTCCTCCCTCAGACCGACCAGGGATACGTGGATTGGGTGGCCGCGGTGGATTTCGGCGTCATCCGACCGCTGGACTCACTCGACGCCAAGGCCAAGGTGCTCGAGCCCATGGACTTCAACGTGATCTTCCCGGTCAAGGGGGACCTTCCCGACGTGGTCTACCCGCACTACGGGCACACCCTATGGCTCGATTGTAAGAACTGTCACCCGAATATCTTCGTGATGCGCGCGGGCGCCAACCGCGTCACCATGGAAGGGATCGCCAAGGGAGAGTTCTGCGGGCGCTGCCACGGCAAGGTGGCGTTCTCGCTGGCGGACTGCAATCGCTGCCATTCCCGCCCCAAACCAGGTAAGCCGTACATTATCCCGCGCGCCAGCGGGTAGGCCCGCCCTGAGCAAACCCAGCATGGCGTGGATTGTCAGGTCGGTGCCGGTGCTCGTCGGGGCGCTGGCGGTTCTGCTGTACGCCGAAAGCCTTCAAAGCCCGTTTCAGTACGACGATTGGTTCACCGCTGTTGCCTCGAGTCCGGATCAGCTTCCGGCCGGTCGGGCCCTGCCCAGCGATCCGGAACGATTTCGCCCCGTGACCACGGCTTCGCGGGCCGTGGACCACGCGTGGGAACTGGTGTGGCCGGACGCGGTGCGGCGGTTCCCAGCCCTGGGGTTTCATCTCACCAGCATCCTCCTCCACGGCGCCGCGTCGGTGTTGGTGTGGTGGGTGGTGCGTTTGTGGTGGAGCGATCCGCTCGTGGCTGCGGTTGCGGCCGCGCTGTTTGCCGTGCATCCGTTCAACGCGGAAGCCGCCAACTATATCAGCGCCCGATCATCGGTGCTCGCGGCCTGTGCCGAGTTGCTCGCCCTCGGGGCCTACACGCTCTGGCGGACGGGGCGCGGCCGTGGGTGGTGGGTTGCGGCGTTCGCCGGCTCCGCAGCGGCGTTGGGAGCCAAGGAGTCCGCCATCACGTTGCCGGCCTTGTTGTGGCTGGCCGAGGCCGCGGTGATTGCGCCCACCGACACGTGGCGAGCCCGGGCCTCGCGGCTGTGGCCTTGGGGCGTCTTGGTCGCGGGGTACGTGGCGGTGCGGTTCGGGTTTGTGACCGATGTGAGCGGCGGTTTTGATTATTCGGCGGGCGATCGGATCGAGGCGCTGGCTGTGGGTTTGTGGGTCGTGGGGCTGGCCGCCCGGGACTTCTGGTGGCCCTGGTTTCTGAGCGCGGAACACGGGATCGACACCCTACGCGGTGCCGCGGCGTGGGGTGTGGTGGGGATCGCGTTCGCCACGCTCGTGCTCGGGGTCTGGGCATGGCAGCAACGGGAGCGGGCCCGCCATACCGGGATCAGCCTCGCGGCGTTCGGTGCCTTATGGTGGGTGTTGGCGGCGCTCCCCCCGCTCGCGTTGCCGTTCATCACCCACGTCGCGCTGTATCAGGAGCATCGGTACTACCTTGCAGGGGTGGGATTCGTCGCCGCGATCGGGTGGTTCACGGCGCGCGGAGGGCGAACGCTCGCCAACCGAACCGGCACGACGCTTCCCGTTGTTATTGCGGCGGGCGTGCTCGCGGGCCTGTCGTTGATGAGCCACTCCCGGACCGTGTTGTGGAAGTCCGAGGTCGCTTTGTGGACCGACGCGACTGAGAAGGCACCTCGCAGCCCGCTCGCGTATGCGATGCTCGGCGCGGCGTATCTGGGCCAGGATCGGCCTGACCTCGCGGTCACACCGCTTGAGCGCGCGACGGTTCTCGACCCAAGGTATCCCCTCGCTGCGACCAATCTGGGCGCGGCCTATGCAAAGCTCGACCGGTGGGAGGAAGCCGTCATCCAGTACCGTCGAGCCCTTGCCATTGACCCCGAGTACCACCTGGCGCGAAGCAACCTGACCCTCGCGTACCAGCGCGCGGGCCGATGGAGTGAGGCGATCGCTGAATACGAGATCCTCGCCCGGCAACTCGGCGAGACCAGCGACCTTCGACTTCGGATCGGGGCGCTGGCCCTGCAAGCGGGAGACATGGACCGAGCCGAAGCCTCTTTCAAGCTGGCCCTGGCCGATGATTCCGCGGCGTACGCCGCGTGGTTCAACCTGGGGTTGGTGGAGGACCGTCGCGGGTTCGCCCCCAAGGCGGAGGAGTATTTCCGGCGCGCGCTGGCCCTCAATCCTGCCGATCCCGACGTGCACTACCGACTCGGCGTGTTGGCGGCGCGATCGGGACGAGCCGATGAGGCGGTTCGGGCCTTTGAAAACGCTTTGGCGCGCCACCCCGGTCACGCGCTGGCGCACTACGACCTCGCGCGGGTCGTGGACGCGTTGGGACGCCGCGATGAGGCTGCGGTCCACTATCGACGGTTTCTGGAAGCCGCGCCCCCGGATCCGGTTTGGGAGCCGGCGCGACGCGAGGTGACGGCGCGCCTGGTCTCCTTGGGAGCGTCGCCCGGCACTGGCGAGCCGTTGCCTCGCGCCATTCAATAATTCGTCTAGTTACACCACATTATAGGACTACTATTGCCATTATTGACTCTAAAATAGGTCGTATTTTATCATCACAACGACCATCGCGGCTCGGGCGTGGGTGGCGGAGCGGAGCTCGGAAAGATGAAAGGGGTAGGGGCAGTCACCTCGCTGCTGGTCGTGATCAGCCTGGCGATTCCGGCGCGAGCCGACCAGGTAACGGCCGCGGTCGCCGCCAATTTTCTGCCGGCGTTTCGATCCATCGCGATCGAGTTCGAGCGGGCCACCGGGCATCGGGTCCAGGCGATCCCGGGCTCCAGCGGGAGGTTCTACGGCCAGATCAGGAACGGCGCCCCGTTCGATGTGTTTTTCTCGGCTGATCAGAAACGACCGCAGCGGCTGGAAGACGAGGGGTTCGCGGTGCGGGGCAGCCGTTTTACCTACGCGATCGGGCGGCTTGTCCTGTGGAGCCCGGACTCGGCGTTGGTCAGCGGGGCGACGACGTTGCGTTCCGGGCGCTTCAAATACGTCGCCATGGCCAATCCGCAGCTCGCGCCTTACGGCGCCGCCGCCCAACAGGTCATGATGAACCTCGGGTTGTGGAACCAATTGCAGCCCCACATCGTTCGCGGCGAGAGCCTCGGGCAGACCATGGGGTTCATCACCTCCGGCAATGCCCAGATGGGATTCGTGGCGCTGTCACAGGTCGTGAATTCTGCGATGAATCCTGGCGGCAGCCGTTGGGAGATTCCGTTCGACCTATACGATCCGATTGACCAGGACGCCGTGCTGTTAGCCAAAGGCCGTTCCAACGTCGCGGCGGGAGCCTTGTTGGAGTATGTTCGCGGGCACGATGCCCGTCGGATCATTGAACGCTTCGGCTACGGGTTGAAGTAGCCCGCGTGAAAAGAGGTGAGCCGTGATCGATTTGACGGCTGTAGGCGTCACGTTGCGTCTGGCTGGCACCACGGTGCTCGTGCTCTTGATCGTTGGCACCCCGATTGCCTGGTGGCTGGCTCAGACTCGGTCGCGGACAAAGACCGTGGTGGAGGCCGTGGTGGCCCTTCCCCTCGTACTCCCGCCGACGGTACTAGGGTTTTATCTGCTGATGGCGTTGGGACCTCACGGCCTGCTCGGCGGTACGTGGGAGCGCATCACCGGGTCGACGCTGGCGTTTACGTTTTCTGGGTTGGTCGTCGGTTCGGCAGTGTATTCACTGCCGTTTGTGGTCCAGCCGCTGCAAGGGGCGTTCGAAGCGATCGGACGAGAGCCCTTGGAAGCTGCGTGGTCGTTGCGCGCCTCGCGACTCGACGCGTTCTTCACGGTCGCCTCGCCCATGGCGTTCCGGGGTTACCTCAGCGGGATCGTGTTGGGGTTCGCCCACACCATGGGAGAATTCGGCGTGGTGTTGATGATCGGGGGGTCTATTCCCGGGAAGACCCAAGTCTTGTCCACCGCGCTGTTCGACCACGTGGAGGCGCTGGAATACGGGCGGGCGCACGCGTTGTCCGCATTCATGTTGATCGTGTCGTTTGCGATCCTGTTGAGCGTGTACCTCGTGGATCGGCGTCTTCCGATCCGCGCGTCATGAGCCGGCTTGCCGCACGGTTTGACGTCGCTCACCCGAGCTTTCGCCTGCAGGTCCATCTCGACGTGCCGGCAACCGGCGTGACCGCCGTGTTCGGACCATCGGGTGCGGGCAAAACCACCTTGCTCCGCTGCTTGTCCGGCCTGGAACGGTCAGCCAGCGGGTTCATGCGGCTGGGTGACGAAGTTTGGCAAGACGAGTCTCGGGGCCTGTACACGCCCATTGCTCGTCGCGCGGTCGGCTATGTGTTCCAGGAACCGCGGCTGTTCCCCCATCTGAGCGTCCGGTCCAATCTCCGATACGGGCTCGAGCGAACGCCGCCAGCCGAACGCAGGCTGACCCTGCAGCGTGTCGCCGAGATCCTCGACCTCGCCCGCCTGTTGGATCGCCGCCCGCACACGTTATCGGGCGGGGAGAAACAACGCGTGGCGATCGGGCGGGCCTTGTTGACCAGCCCTCGCTTGTTGCTTCTCGACGAGCCGCTGACAGGGTTGGATCCTCCGCGTAAGCGGGAAGTCCTGGCGTTCATCACCCGGGTGCGCCGGGAGTTGGACGTCCCGATCGTGTACGTGAGTCACGTCGTGAGCGAAATCGTCCAACTCGCGGATCGAGTCGTGTTGCTTCGGGACGGAAGAGTCGTGACCGTGGGCACACTCAACCAGGTGTTCTCATCCCCCGGGTTTTCTGAGATGTCGGAGCCCCATCAGGTCGGCGCGGTGATCGAGGCGCGCGTTGCGGGCCACGAACCGGAATTCGACCTCACCAGGCTGGCGCTCAGCCACCAAACCCTGTACGTGCCGCTCCAACCCCTGGACGTCGGAACCCGGCTGCGCGTACACGTCCATTCGCGCGACGTGGCCGTGGCGCTTGGTCCGCCCGGAACGCCGATCAGCGTGCTCAACGTGCTGGAAGCCGCCGTGGTGGCGATCCGGGACGGATCCGGTGGATCGGTCGATGTCACCCTGGATGTCGGCGAGGTCGTGATCGCCCGCATCACCAGAAAATCGTTGCTCACCCTGCGTCTCACGCCCGGACAGCGGGTCTGGGCTTACATCAAGGCGGTGGCACTGCATGAAGAAATCAGGGACTGAGCGGCGACGCAGAGGGTCCGGTGCTCCCGAGGGCGTCTTGACCGCCCGGGAAGCGGCCCGTTACCTTCGGCTCACGCTGCCGACGTTTTATCGGTACCTTTGGTCGGGCAAGATCCCGAGCACCAAAATCGGAGGCCGGTATCGCTTCAAAACGTCGCTGCTGGATCAGTGGTTGGGCAAGCGGCCGGAGGGCGAAGCGATCAGCGGCCGAAACCAGTTGCCCGGCACGGTGTCGGCGATCAAGCGGGACGCCATCCTGGCGCAGGTGAACCTCGATGTCGGGGAGTACCGGATTACCGCGGTCATCACCAGGGACGCGCTGGATGCTTTGGATCTCAAGGTCGGCGACCGGGCGGTGGCGTTGATCAAAGCCACCGAAGTGATGGTGATTCGCGCGAACTAACGGATCGCGCCCGCGAGGGGGTCGCCGGTGTACTGATTGTTGCGAACTACGTGCGCGTTGCGGCGTAACCCCTTGCGTCCGGCGCGGTGCAGGGGGCTGGCTGCAAACCGGCGATCGAACGCGCCGTGTGAGCGGGGACGTGATGCGTCTTCGAGCGACAGCCAGGGTCCGACCCCAGCGTCGCGATGGAGCTCCGGAAACGCCGGCGGTAACGCGGCGATGCGGTTGTACGGACACGCTTCCTGACAGATATCGCAGCCGAACAACCAGTCTCCCACCTCTCGGCTCAGCTCGGTCGGCGCCTCGCCCTTGTGCTCGATCGTCAGGTAGGCAATGCACCGGGTCGCGTCGAGGTGGAACGGTTCGGTCAGCGCGCCGGTCGGACACGCATCCAGGCAGCGGGTACAGGTTCCGCACTGGGTGAACCCGGGCTCGTCCGGGTCCAGCTCCAGGTCGGTGATCAGTTCAGCCAGCAGCACCCACGACCCGTGGTCGGGTGTGATCAGCAAGGTGTGTTTACCAATGAACCCGACGCCCGCCTGCTGCGCGTACGCGCGCTCAAGGATCGGCGCGTGGTCCACCGCGCAGCGGATCGCGGCACCGGGGGCACGCTCGAGGATGAAGGCTTTCAACGCCTCGAGTCGGGACTCGGTCGCCTGGTGATAGTCACGGCCCCAGGCATAACGCGCGACCCGACCGCAGGGATCGGCGGGTGGGGCGCCATGGTCGCCCTGGTAGTACGGAACCGCGAGCGAGATCACGCTCTTGGCTCCTGGCAGCAGGCGCGCGGGATTTTCACGGCGGTCGGGCTCCTGGGCGAGGTACGCCATGCCGCCGTGACGCCCCTCGGCAAGATACCGCCGGAAGCGGCGTTGGTGTTCGGGCAACGGCGCGGCCGACGCAATGCCCACGCCGGAAAATCCCAGAACCCGGGCTTGGCGCTTGATCGCTTCAGCGAGCGGGAGAGACACCGGCCACCGCAGCGGCGGTCTCGATCGGAGACCGGTAACCGTCTCGCTGCGCCGCGTGGTCGAGCGGAACGGTCAAGAGGTCTTCGAGCGGAGGATCGATCTCACGTCCCATCTCGTGGGGATGGGCGGTCTTCAGATAGCCGTGACAGCGGGTGCAGATCGCGATGTGATAGCCGGGTTCCACGTCCTCCACCGCGCACGCCAGGTGTTGCTCGGTCGCGTTGCCGCAGAACGGACAGGCGGATACGGTATAAATCCAGTCCGCGGGGCAGAGGCTGCAGAAGAACCGACGGTCGCGATCCCGTTCTTCGGCCATCGCGGGCGGAAAGCCGCACAACGGGCACACAGGATGATTCCACGCGCGATCCGTAAATGTCTCCCGCAGCGTCGGCAGCAGGGCGGCGAGCGACGGACGCAGCGCGAGCCGGAGGGCATACCCCGCAAACTCGCGCGGCACGTCGGGCGGGAGCGGCGCCTCCTGTCCGCCCACCCAGCGAGCGAGCGCGCGGGCTCGCTCGGGGCCCTCGCCCAGGGCCGCGTTCAGCGCGTCGCTGGCCCGGGCCAGCCCGGGGTTTCTCGCGCGCAGGAGCGCGAGCAACCGGGTCAGCGTCTCCGCGGTGTGCCGGAGGTCGGCGGCAATCAGCCGCGGAGGGTCGAGCAGCGGCAACCCTTTGGCCAGTCGCAGGGGTCGTTCATCCGGCGGCACCAACGCCTGGCTGAGATCGTCGGGCACCGCGGCGCGCCACAGCTCGCAGACCCGACGGTAAAACTGCAGCGGTTCGCGGAGATGAGGACGCTCGCGCATCAAGCGTTTGATGGTCGCGGTCGACGACGTCATGGGGAGTTGATCCTACTCGGCCGCGCACCGAGCGGTCAAGCCGGTTTGCGTTGGTTGACCCTGTTCCGGGCTTGCCCCTATAATCCACCAGTACCTCCCGCGCGCGGTTTGTCTGGAGAGACTCGTGACTGAACAAGCATTGGTCCCCCAACGGTTTTTCGAGAGCCGGTTCGGCCTGACGGCGGACGATCTGGAAACCGTCATGGCGCGGGCGTTGGCTCGGCGGATCGACTACGCCGACTTGTACTTCGAATACGAGGTGTCGGAGGGCGTTTCGCTCGAAGAAGGGTTGGTGAAAACCGCTTCGCGCGATATCACCCAAGGCGTGGGGGTCCGCGCGCTGGCCGGCGATCGCACCGGCTTTGCCTACGCCAACGACATCAGCATTCCGCAAATCGAAATCGCGGCGCAGACCGCGAGGTCCATCGCGGCCGACGCGGGCGGGGCGGGTGACGTGCTGCCGCAACGCGTGGGAGGGCCGTCCCGGGATCTGTATCCGGTGGACCACTCGGTGCTCGACGCGCCGTTACCGGCCCGGATCGATCTGCTCCAGGAAATCGACCGCCTCGCGCGTGCGTACGACCCCCGGATCCAACACGTGATGGCGGGCATTTCGTGTGAATCCAAGGTGGTCCTGGTGGTGACGTCGGACGGGAGGATGGTGGGTGACGTACGTCCGTTGGCGCGGCTCAACGTGACGTGTATCGCCCAGGAGGGCGGCAATCGCCAGGTCGGCAGTTTCGGCGGCGGCGGGCGCGTGGGGTTCGACTTCTTCTTTGACCAGGATCGCTGGCGGCGATTTACGCGCGAGGCGGCCCGTCGCGCGATCGTGAATCTGTCCGCGCGACCGGCGCCGGCGGGGACCATGACCGTGGTGTTGGGGTCGGGTTGGCCCGGGATCTTACTCCACGAAGCCGTGGGCCACGGGCTCGAAGCCGATTTCAATCGCAAACGGGTGTCGGCGTTCTCGGATCTCCTGGGCCAGCGCGTTGCGTCGGAGCTTTGCACGATTGTGGATGACGGGACCATCCCCTGGCGTCGCGGTTCGTTGAACGTGGATGACGAGGGGACCCCCACCGGGCGGACCGTTCTCATCGAAAACGGCATCCTGAAGGGGTATTTGCAGGACAGGCTCAACGCTCGGTTGATGAAGATGCCGCTGACCGGGAACGGGCGTCGGGAGAGTTTTGCGCACGCGCCGATGCCCCGCATGACCAATACCTTCATGTTGGCCGGCCACTCCACTCCCGACGAGATCATCGCGTCCGTGCCGTACGGTCTCTACGCGGTGGCGTTCGGCGGCGGACAAGTGGACATCACGAGCGGGAAGTTCGTGTTCTCGGCGAGCGAGGCCTATCTGATCGAACAGGGACGGGTAACCCATCCGGTCAAAGGGGCCACCCTGATCGGCAACGGTCCGGACGTGCTCAAGCGGGTGTCGATGGTGGGCAACGACCTCGAGTTGGACGCCGGCGTCGGCACCTGCGGCAAAGATGGCCAATCCGTGCCGGTGGGCGTGGGTCTGCCCACCATCCGCATCGACGGACTCACCGTTGGGGGCACGCAAGGCTGATGGTCCTGGATCGTGAGCTCGTCGAGGCCCTGCTCGACAAGGCCCGCCGCCTCGGCGCGGCGGACGCCGACGTCATCGCGGTCGAAGGCACCACGTTTTCGACCCGCGTCCGCCTGGGGCAGATCGACCGACTGGAACAGGCCCGCGAACGCCGCTTGGGCTTTCGTGCGATCATCGACCAGCGAACCGCGGTGAGCTCCACTGCGGATCTTTCGCCCGAGTCGCTCAACCAGTTGGTTGCGGAAACCTGCACCCGTGCGGCGCTGATGGCGCCGGACCCGCACGCGGGCCTTCCCCCGCCGGGGACGGGGGTCACCGCGATTCCCGACCTGGATCTGTGGGACGGGGCCTACGGCGACCCGCCGGCCGAGGAGAAAGTCGAGCTGGCCCGCGTGGCCGAGGCCGCTGCGTTGGCCTACGATCCGCGGATCAGCAACTCGGAGGGCGCCGAGTTCGACCAAGGCCAATCGGACATCGTCTACGCCGACACCAACGGCGTCTTCGGGAATTACCGCAGCTCCTCGTTCTCCCTGTCGGTCGTGGCGATCGCCGGACGCGGCGACGCGATGCAACGCGACTACTGGTACTCGGCGAAGCGCAAGTTCCGCCTGCTGGATCCCCCGGACGTCATCGGGAAGGTGGCGGCGCAACGGGCCGTGGCTCGATTGGGCGCGCGCAAGATGCCCACGCAGGACGCCCCGGTGGTGTTCGATCCCCAGATGGCGGCCCGGTTGGTGAGCGCGGTGGCGACCGCCGCGTCCGGGTACTCGCTGTACAAGAATGCGTCGTACCTCGGCGGGGCGTTGGGGCAGGTGATCGCGTCCCCGCTGGTGACCATCATCGACGACGGCACGATTCCCATGGGACTGGGTTCGAAACCCTTCGACGGCGAGGGCTTGCCCACGCGGCGAACGGTTCTGGTCGAGAAGGGCACGTTGACCAGCTACCTGCTCGACACCTATTCCGCCAAGAAGCTCGGTCTGAGCCCGACCGGCAACGCGGCGCGCGGGGTGGGCGACCCGCCGAGCGTGTCGCCCACCAACTGCTACCTGATGGCTGGAACCTCATCGCCCCGGGAGATCATCGGGTCGGTCCGGTCCGGGTTGTACGTCACCCAGTTGATCGGCTTCGGGGTCAACACCGTGACCGGCGATTATTCCCAGGGTGCTGCCGGCCTGTGGATCGAAAACGGAGAACTCGCGTTTCCGGTGGAAGAAATCACCATCGCCGGGAATTTGAAGCACATCTTCCGCGACATTGAGATGGTCGGCAGCGACTTGGAGTTTCGCTCGCGAATTTCCGCGCCGACGGTCAAAGTCGCCTCAATGACCATCGCGGGGACCTAGGAGCCTGTCCAGGAACGGCCATCTGCGGCGTTGCCGCTGTGCGTCCGGTCCTCACGTACGAACTTAGTACGCTCCGGTCCGGTGCTCGCGGCGCCTTGCATCTGGCGCATTCCTGAACAGGCTCGCCCCGTCGAGACCGGGGCGCAATCTCAGCGGTGCCTACCTCCCGCCGCGACTACGGCCAGCGGATCAGAGCGGTGCCCCATGTCAGCCCGCCGCCGAACGCGGCCAGCATCACCCAGTCTCCGGATCGGATCCGGCCTTCGGTCACCGCGTGATGCAGGGCAATGGGGAGAGCGGACGACGAGGTGTTGCCGTAGCGGGTGAGGGTCACGGGAAACTTCTCGGGCGGGATGTCCAATCGGCGCCTCACCTGCTGCAGGATGCGCAGATTGGCCTGGTGCACCACAAAGTGCTGGATCTGATCGAGCGCCAGATTGAGTCGCGCCGCCTGTTCTCTCACCGCGGTTTCCAGCGTTCGCACCGCGATGCGGAAGACCGCAGACCCGTCCAACCGCATCGTGTGCCGCCCGGCTTCCAGACTCTCCGCGGATAAGGGCTCGCGGGTTCCTCCCGCCGGCAGGTGAATCAGCGGCCAACGCGCGCCGTCCGCGTGAAGCACGACGTCCACCACCCCGCGATCGTCGGCCGCGCCCCGCACCACCACCGCGGCGGCTCCGTCGCCGAAGAGGATCGTGCTGGCGGCCTCGCGGCGGTCGAGAAACCGTGATTTGACCTCGGTGGCGACCAGGAGCACGGTGCGCGCCTGGCCGGTGCGTACGAACGCCTGGGCCATGGACAGACCGTAGAGGAATCCGGTACAGGACGCCGCCAAGTCGAACGCCGGGCAACGCGCGGTTTTCAACTCCCGTTGGAGCAGACACGCGGTGGAAGCGAAGCCCATGTCGCCGGACGTGGTGGCGACGAGGATCAGATCCACGTCGGAGGCCTGTTGACCTGCCGCGCTCAGGGCGGCCCGCGCCGCGGTCGCAGCCAGGTCCGACGCGGCCTCATGTTCCTGGACCCAGCGACGGGTCTTGATGCCGGTCCGCCGCAGGATGGCTCCCGCGGGCAGCCCGAGTCCGGCTTCCAGCTCCTCGTTCGTGACGATCCGGTCCGGGAGGCCGATGCCGGTTCCGATGATGCCGGCGCCCACCTCAGGCCCGAGTGATGACGCAGGTGGGTGAGCGCCCGGTGTCGGGGCGGGCGGCTTGCAACATGGTGTGGGAAGCAATCCTCATGCGCGGCCACTCTAGCAAATCGTGGTGCGAGGGACAAGCCGCGCCGTCCTTGACACCTCGCGTCGGCGCCCGCTACGATGCCGACGTGTCGCGGGTGCTCAAGAATGATCGCGTGCTGCGTGCCCTCCGCCGGGAGGCGGTGGACGTCACGCCGGTCTGGATCATGCGTCAGGCCGGGCGCTACATGCCGGAGTATCGCGCGTTACGCGCCGAGGCGGACTTCCTCACCTTGTGTCGGACCCCGGAGCTGGCGGCGCGCGCCACGTTGTTGCCGATCGACTTGCTGGGTGTCGACGCGGCGATCATCTTTTCGGACATCCTCATCCCGGTCCAGGCGATGGGCATGCCGCTGGTCTTCTCCGAGTCCAAGGGCCCTCAGCTTCCGGTTCCCATCCGTGATCGCGCCGACATCGACGCGCTGAAGGACTTCGACCCCTGGACCGCCACCGGGTTTCTGGTCGCCTCGATTCAAGAGACGGTCAAGGCGTTGGACGGACGCGTGCCGCTCTTGGGATTCGCCGGCGCTCCCTACACGCTGGCCACCTACATGATCGAGGGAGAGACGTCCAAGAACTTTTACGGCATCAAACGGGTGGCGTATCAGGCGCCGGATCTTCTCCACCGGCTGCTGGAGCGCCTCACCCGGATGGTGGGGGACTATTTGGTGGCTCAGGTCGAGGCCGGCGCGGATGCCGTGCAGGTCTTCGACACCTGGGCCGGCGCGCTGTCGCCCGCGGATTACGCCGCGTTCTGCGCGCCGTACACCGCGCGGATCGTCGAGACCGTCAAGAAAACGGGCGTGCCGGTGATCTTGTACGTCAACGGCTGCGCCACCCTGCTGGAGGCCATGGCGGACACCGGCGTGGACGCGATCAGCGTGGATTGGCGGGTGGAGCTGGTCGAAGCCAGGGCACGGGTGGGCGGTCGTGTGGCCCTCCAAGGCAACCTCGATCCCTGCGTGCTTTACGCCCCATCGGACGTGATTCGCCGCCACGCACGCCGGATCCTCGACGTGTACGGATGCGAACCCGGCCACGTGTTTAATCTCGGTCACGGAATCCTGCCCGACGTGTCGGTCGAGAGCGCCAAGACGCTCGTCCACGCGGTGCACGAAGCCAGCCGCGCCATCCGATCGTCGTGAGCGGATCTCCGGACGCTTCCCTGACCGGCGTCGTGCTGCTCAACCTCGGGGGGCCCGACACGCTCGACGACGTCCAGCCGTTTCTCCGGAACCTGTTTTCCGATCCCGAGGTCATTCCCCTTCCGTCCCCGTTCCGTCAGCTCTTGGCGTGGTGGATCGCGGTGCGACGCGCCCCCACGGCGCGCGGCTACTACGAGAAGATCGGCGGCGGATCGCCGCTTCGCCGGTATACCGAGGCGCAGGCGTCGGCGCTGGAAAAGCGGTTGGCGGAACACGGCGTTTATAAAGTCGTGGTCGCGATGCGGTGTTGGAAACCCGACACCGAGGATGCCGTGGCCGAGCTCACGGCTGTCCGCCCGCAGCGACTGGTGCTGCTGCCGTTGTATCCGCAGTACTCGTTCGCGACCACGCGGTCCAGCCTCGACTACTTTCGAACCGTGTGGGCCCGGCGCGGCCGTTCGGGCGTGCCCATGGTCTCCATCGATCATTGGTATGATCACCCGGGCTATCTGGATGCCATGGTCGAACGGATCACCGAGACGCGACACGCCATGCCGGTCGGCGATGGCTCGCCGGTGCACCTGGTGTATTCCGCACACGGGCTTCCCCTGAGTCTGATTCGTAAGGGCGATCCGTACCAACGTCAGATCGAAGACCAGGTTCGACTGCTGACCGCACGGCTTCCCGAATGGGCGTCGGCGCCCGGGCGGGTGTCCCTGGGGTACCAGAGTCGGGTCGGCCGCGCGAAGTGGTTGGAGCCAACGACCGAATCCGTCCTTCACACCCTCGGTAAGCAGGGGGTGACGCGCGTCCTGGTGGTGCCGCTGAGTTTTGTGTCGGATCACTCCGAGACGCTGTACGAAATCGACATCCAGTACCGTCAGCTCGCAACCGAGGCCGGGATCAAGACCTTCACCCGGATGGCGTCGTTGAACGACTCGCCCGCGTTTATCCGCGCGCTCGCCGACCTGGTTTTGTCCCGCCGGTAGCCCCCACGTGCCCTCCGGCCTGATCGTGGTGATCGGCGGCGGGATTTCTGGCCTTGGCGTCGCCTACTCGTTGCAACAGGCGGGGATCCCCGTGCGGTTGCTTGAAGCGGGTGCGGAGGTCGGGGGCGTGATCCGCAGTGTCCGCGCCGACGGATTCCTGATCGAATGCGGTCCCAACTCAGCGCTCAACACCTCGCTCGAGGTCGAGCGCGTGATCGAGCGGCTCGGGCTGCTCCCCGAGCGCGTGTTCGCGTTGTCGTCGGCCCGCAAACGATTCATCGTCAAGCATGGTGTGCCGGTTCCACTTCCGACTGGATTGTGGTCCTTCATGACCACGCCCCTGTGGAGTGGACGCGCCAAGTGGCGACTGCTCGGCGAGGTGTTCCGGGCTCCGGTTCCTCCAGGCGACGAGTCGGTCGCGGATTTTGTGCGGCGGCGTCTGGGCGCGGAGTTTCTGGAGTACGCGGTCGATCCCTTTGTCTCGGGCGTCTACGCCGGTGATCCCGAAGCCTTGTCGCTGGCCGCGACCTTTCCTCGGCTGGCCGCGCTCGAGCGCAACCATGGCGGACTGATTCGCGGCGCGATTGCCCGGATCGGTCGCTCCGAGGCGCCAAAACCGGTCCGCCGGGGAATCTACTCGTTTCGGGACGGTATGGCTGCGCTGCCTCGCGCCATCGGCTCGCGGTTGGGCGACGCCCTGTGGGTCAATACGCGTAGCCGCCGGATCGAGCCGATGGCCTCAGGGTTTCGCGTCCACGTTGAACGGGGCGGGATGGCGCAGCAGATCGAGGCGGCGCGCGTGGTGGTGGCGACACCGGCACATGTGGCTGCCGACCTCCTCCGGTCTCTGGCTCCAGGCCTTGCTGAAGAGCTCGCTGCGATCGTGTACGCGCCGGTGGCCGTGGTTTTTACCGCGTTTGCCCGGACCGCGGTCACGCACTCGCTCGACGGGTTTGGGTGTTTGGTGCCCCGCCGCGAGCAAGACACCATCCTGGGCTCGCTCTGGAGTTCGTCGCTGTTTCCTGGACGCTCGCCCAGCGACCTGGTGGCGCTCACCAACTTCGTGGGAGGCGCCAGACACCCCAATCTGGTGGACCGTTCCGATGACGAGTTGGTCCGCTTGGTGTGCGAGGATCTCGCGCGACTGCTCGGGGTGCGATCAGCGCCCGTCTTGTCCCGCGTGATTCGCCACCCCCGCGCCATTCCCCAGTACCTGATGGGGCACCTGGATCGGGTCGCGAGGATCCGACGGGCGTTGGACGCGCTTCCTGGTCTGGCGCTGGCTGGCAACTACCTGGAGGGTGTAGCGGTGGGCGATTGTCTCGCGCGCGGCGTGGAGTTGGGCCGACGGCTGAGCCGTTAGTTCTGCGGCTTGTTCATCTGAAGCGCCCAGTCGTACGCGGCGTCGAGCAGGCTCCGGACCGAAATCAGCCCGACCGGAATGCCGTCTCGCGTCACGAGCAAGTGGCGGACGCGTTGACTACCCATCAGTTCGTGGGCGGTTTCGAGCGTCGAGCCCTCATCGATCGACGCGATGGGGAAGCTCATGATCGACTCGGCGGACACCTCCGACGGGTCAATGGGTTGGCTCAACACCTTCCGGACGAGGTCGGTCTCGGTCACGATCCCCACGAATCCGCCGTGCTGTTCCACCAATAGGCAGCCGATGCCTTCGTCGGCCATGATGCGCGCTATCTCGCGCGCATCCGTCGAGGGCGGTACGCCGCGGATCCGCATGGACATGAATTTTCTGACCGGAACTCGGGGAATCATCCCTTCTCTCCACGGCACGCACCGGTGAAGGGTAGCCGAGGAATGGCGTTTGCGCCAGACTCGCGGGGTCGTGTCGACCGAAGCCTCAGAGAGCGAGGAGTCTGCGAGCGTTGTCGAGCAGGATCTTTTGTCGGACTTCGGGTTTGAACCCGAGTTTGTCGAACTCGATCAGCCACTGCTCGGGCGTCAGAAACGGGTAGTCGGTGCCGAACAGTGTGCGGTCCTGCAGCAGCGTTTTGGCGTACTGGATCAATTGCGGAGAAAAATACTTGGGCGACCAACCGGACAGATCGATGTAGACGTTGGTCTTGTGCACGGCAATGGCCAGCATCTCGTCTTGCCAGGGAAACGAGGGGTGCGCCCCGATGATGGTCAGGCTCGGGAAGTCCGCCGCGAGGTCATCGAGTGCCGGCATGGGGTTGCCGTACTTCAGATGCAAGCCGTTGCCGCCGCGGACGCCGGCGCCCACACCGGTGGTTCCGGTATGAAACATTACCGGGACGCCCAATCTCGCACAGGTCTCCCACAGCGGATAGAACCGACGATTGTTCGGCCAAAAGGCCTGGACAATCGGGTGGAGCTTCAAACCCCGCAGCGCCAGCGTCGTGACGGCTCGTTCCAACTCCGCGATCGCGAGCTCGCCCTTCCACGGGTCGACGCTGGCGAACCCGATGAAGACGTCGGGATATTGGCGGACCGCGTCGGCCACAAAATCATTGGACACGCGCGGGAGCCCGGTCGTGGTTTCGGTATCCCAGGCCAACAACACGGCCCGCATGTCGGCCGCGCGGTACAGGTCCGCCATGTCGGCGAGGGTCACGGGCGGGCCGTGTTTGTGAAAATACGCGAGCGCATCGGCCATGTACTTTCCGCCGCCCTCGATCAGGTACTCCCGGGTTCCGGGGTGGACGTGAAAATCAATCGCGCGCATGCTGTGAGGCTTGGACGGGTTTAACGCGTCGTGGACCGCGCTCCTGTCCGTGCGGTTCGGACGCGGCACCCGCTACCGCGGCAGCCGCGAGTGCGTGCCGTCGCAAAAGGGCTGGGTCCCGGTTCTCTTGCACCCGCACCAAGCCACGCGTTTGGGTTCGGTGATGGTCGTTTCCACCGGGCTGAACCCGGTGGCCTTGTGGGAGCCATCGCAGAACGGTTGGCCCTTCGAGCGGCCGCAGCGACACCAATAGTAGGTTCCCGGGGTCATCTCTTTGACGTACGGTGCGCGTTGTGCGATCACGGGTTCGTCCATCGCGTCGTTCTCCTTGGTGGGAGGGTCCTCGTTGCGTCTGCCGGTGTGGGTCAGTCGTATCCGTACCGCTCGATCGTGTCTTCATCAAAACCGAAATAGTGGGCGATCTCGTGTACCAACGTCACCTCGATTTCGTGGCTCAGTTCCTCCGGATCGGGAAAGTCCTCTTCAAGCGGGCGTTGGTAGATCATGATGACGTCGGGGGTGGTGTTGGCATAGTCGGCGCCGCGATCAGGAAGCGGGGTGCCCGTGTACAGGCCGTAGAGCACCTCATCCGGATCGCCCGCGACTTCTTCCATCAGCGACGGCTCGGGCCAATCCTCCAGCACGATCTGCACGTTCTGCATGGCCATCCGAAATTCGTCCGGGATGCGTTCGAGCGCCGTGGCGACCACGCGCTTGAACTCGTCACGTGTCATCGACGTTTAGTTGATCGCGCGCGGCTCTACGCGGACTTCGGCAATGTCGGCTTCGAGCCCCATGCCTACGGTCACTCCGATTCCCACTCCCTCGGGGCTGGGCGCTTGTCCGTAGAGTCGCTCAAAGTCCGCGACCGCATCCACCCGTGCGGTGACCCAGGCATCGGGGTCCGGTGCGGACCCGCTCTGGATCACGATTTCGGTGGCACCGAAAAAGCCGCCTGATCGAACGGTGCCCACCGGCTCCTGTGTGCTCCACAGGTATTTGACGATCGTGGGAATGCCGAACGAGTCCCGGTAGATGGACACGTAAAAGGCCACGGACCGTCGCTTGTCAGGCGGAAACGATTTGAGCCGCCACTTCCAGCTCACGACCGGAAAACTGCGGGTATCCCACGAAACGTATTTGAAGATGCGCAGGCCGGGTTTGGGGCCCGCGTTCGCCGCAAGGTACGGCCCGGCCTCCTCCGATGCCACGCGATAGACCTCCGCGGCGCGGGGATCATCGTTCTTGACCTTCCACTGTTGCGGGAAGGACGCGAAGTCCTCCAGCAACGTTCCCGGGATCTCGGCGTAAGCGGCGCTCTGGGCGAACAGCCAGGGGGCGAGCCACCACACCGCTGCCACGGCGAGCAGCCGCCTTCGACCCGTGTGTTGAGACATGGAGCCGATGGTAGAGGAACGCCTTCGACGTTGTCAACGCGCGAGGCGTGATCGCCGGGTATGGTAGAATCCCCCGCCGCGTATGGATCCACTCCCACCTGCGATTGGTCCCTCGATCCCGCTGCGCGAAGGCGCGCTCGCCGGAGATGGTGGTCCGGAGCGCTTTGCCGAGGTCGTGGTGGCGGCCCAACCCGACCGACTCTTCCACTACCGCGTGCCGCCGCACCTCGGTCAGCTCGTCCAACCCGGTCTGAGGGTCAGAGTGCCTTTCGGCCCCAGGGTGCTCGACGGCTATTTGGTCCGGCTTCTTGACCGGGCCGAGGTTGACTCGGTCAAACCGCTCGGCGCCCTGCTGGACGATCAGCCGGTGATTGACCCGGCCATCTTGGCGCTCACACGGTGGATCGCGGACTATTACCTGGCCCCGTGGGGACGCGTCCTGACGGCCTCGGTCCCGGCCGGGTTGAAAGTCACGGCGGCGAAACGCGTGGCGGTGACGGACGCGGGACGAGTCGTTGACCTCGCCATGATCCGCGGCGCGGGGCAGCGGCGGCTCCTGACCGCGCTGCGCGCGTACCAAAAGCCGATCAGCCTCTCGCGGTTACAGACGATGACCGGAGCGGTGGGGAGTTTGGGGGCGTTGATGCGGGCGGGGTGGGTGGCGGAGCCAGACGCGGCGCAGGTCAGCGCGCCGAAACTTCGAACCTATGTCACGCTCGCGCCGGGGGTTCAGCCGACCGCACAGGTGGCGCGAGGGCGGCGCCGGCAGGCCGTGATCGAGGCGCTCGCGTCGCGCAGCGGCGCCTTTGTGTCGGAACTGGGCCCGGGCGCGTTGGCCGCGTGTCGGGCGCTGGCCGCCCGGGGGCTGGTGGTCCTGTTGTCGCGCGCAGATCTGAGAGACCCGCACGAGATCGCGCCCGCGAGCGATCAGGTGCCGGTGCTGACCGAACACCAGCAACACGCGGTGCAGACGATCGGGCGCGCGCTCGATGCAGGCGGCTTTGCACCCTTCCTGCTTTGGGGTGTCACGGGCAGCGGGAAAACCGAGGTCTATCTCCATGCGATCGCGTCCGTGCTCGCCCATGGGCGAGGCGCGTTGCTGCTGGTCCCGGAGATCGCCCTGACCGGCCAACTGGTGGCGCGAGTCCGCGGGCGATTCGGCGAGCTCGTCGCGGTCCTGCACAGCGGCCTTTCCAACGCGGAACGGCTGACGGCGTGGTCGCGCATCCGCCGCGGCGAGGCGCGCATCGCGCTCGGCACCCGTTCGGCCCTGTTTGCGCCGCTTCGCGACGTCGGATTGATCGTGGTGGATGAAGAGCAGGACTCCTCCTATAAACAGGAGGACGGAGTGCGGTATCACGCCCGGGATTCGGCCCTGGTCCTGGGCCGAGCCCGCCAGGCCGTGGTGGTGTTGGGGTCGGCCACCCCGTCCCTCGAATCGTACGCCAACGCGGCGAGCGGTCGGTATCACTTGGTGATTCTGCCCGAACGCGTGCATGCGCGCCCCCTCCCGACGGTGCGCGCAGTGGATGTGCGCGCCGACCCCGGCGCCGACGACGTATTTTCCGGCGCGCTGCTGGAGGCCATCAACGAACGAATGACCCGCCGCGAACAGATCCTGCTGGTGCTCAATCGGCGCGGGTTCGCGCCGGTGGTGATCTGCCGGGACTGTGGCGCGACCGCCCAATGCGCGCGGTGCAGCGTGGGGCTGACTTATCACCGGGCCCGCGGGCGCCTCTGTTGCCACTACTGCGGGATGACGTCGGTGCCGCTCGATCGGTGCGCGGTCTGCAACGGACATCGCGTGACGCTGCAGGGGGTGGGCACGGAACAGATCGAAGCCCGTGTGCGGGCCGAGTGGCCTCACGCCCGGATCGCCAGGATGGATCGGGATACCACGGGAACCAAGCGGGCGCATGAGACCCTGCTGGGCGCCATGCGACGCGGTGAAGCGGATGTGTTGGTGGGGACGCAAATGGTGGCCAAAGGCCACGATTTGCCGAACGTCACGCTCGTGGGGATCGTCAACGCCGACGTGGGGCTCTCGCTGCCGGATTTTCGGGCGAGCGAGCGAGTCTTTCATCTCCTGATCCAGGCCGCTGGTCGGGCGGGACGCGGCGATCGTCCGGGAGAGGTGATCCTGCAAACCCGTCGCCCGACACACGACGTGGTGGTGTTCGCGCAGCGCCACGATGTGGCGGGCTTCTATGAGCGTGAGCTGGCGCGACGCCGCGAGCTGGGTTACCCGCCGTTCGGAAGGCTCATCATCCTCCTGCTCTCCGGGCCAAAAGAAGCGGAAGTGATCGCCGCTGCCCAGCGCCTGGCCAGCGAGGCGTCCGGTGTGCTGCGCGGGGGCGTCTCGCTGCTTGGCCCGGCGCCCGCTCCGCTGTGGCGTCTGAAAGGACGGCACCGCTGGCAGCTCGTGCTGAAGGGCCCCAAGGGCCCGGCGGTTGGTGAGGTCGCGCGTGCGCTCGCGGCGCTGGCGCTGAAGGTTCTGCCTCGCAGCGTCCGGTTGGACGCCGACGTGGACCCGCAACACGTGTTATAGGCGTAAGAGCTTTTGGGGGCGGCTTGGCTGCCGCCACCCCCGAAACCAGGCGGTAGTCCGTTCGCACCCCACGGACTCAGCCAGGTCGTGTCGCAGGCGCGCCAGGTCCTCGGGCCGGTCCACGTCGTACCACGGCGGCAGGAGCCGGACGCGCGACGGGTCGAGCTTGGCAAGGGTCGCGCGCAGCACATCCGCCCCACCCCACGCCACGCCACGAAAGATCTCCGGGTACAGTCGACGCTGGCCCAGAAGATAGTACCCCCCATCTTCGCTGGGACCGAAGACGAGGTCGGCCGCGTTCAACCGGTCTTCGGCTTCCGCGACAAATTCCAGGGGCAGCGTCGGGCTGTCGGTTCCGACCAGCAGCACCTTGCCATGGCGTGCCAACAGGGTTTTCACGACGCGCAGCATCCGATCGCCCAGATCGCCGGCCCCTTGCGCGATCAGCCGAGCGCCGTAGCGTTGTGCACACGCCTGGAGGAACGGATGTCGGATGTCCGGCGTACACGCCAGGTAGCGGACCATGTCGAGCGCCGCCGTGCGGCAGAGCGTGTCCTCGACCAAAGCCGCGTGGAGCCGCGCGGCTTCCTCGGAGGTGAGAGGGGGGATCAGCCGGGTTTTGACCGTGCCGGGAATGGGCGCCTTGGCGAAGACCGCGAGCGCACAAGTCTCAGGGCGGCGCGGCCGTGGCTCAGCGAATATGCGCATAGTCGTGCGCCAGCCGCTCGGGGCTGGCGCCCAAGGCGTAACGCGCGCGCAGCCACCACATGCGGGCGATCGTGGCCCACGGTCCGTGCCGTCGCCATCGGCGAACGGAGGTGTGGACCCGCGACCGCAGGCACGCGACGCGTCCGCGTCGTTTGAGGCGCGCGGAAAACTCCACGTCCTCCATGAGCGGGATCGGCGCGTATCCACCGAGGACTTCGAACACCGAGCGCCGGACAAAGATCGCTTGATCGCCGGTCGCGATGTGGGTGACGCGGGAGCGAACGTTCATCAGCGTCTCGATGATCCGGAAGATCGGCTCGGGCCCGTCGAGGTGGACGTCAAATCGTCCGCCTACGGTCCCTTCGTCGGACAACGCGCGGAGAAGCTCGGCGACGCCATTGGGAGGCAACCGGGTGTCGGCGTGGAGGAAGAGCAAAACGTCGCCGGTCGCGGCCGCGGCGCCCGCGTTCATTTGCACGGCGCGCCCGGCAGGGGCATCGACCACGCGACAACCCCGGGCCGCTGCGATGGCGCGCGTGCGGTCTTGGCTGCCGCCGTCCACCACCAGGATCTCTCCGGCGCCCGTGACAGCGGCTGCGGCGAGGGTGTCTGCAATCCCCGATTCTTCATCGAGGACGGGGATGATGATCGACACGGTGGAAGGCGACGGGGACACCGGGGCGACGTGGTGCGGGTCAGAGCGCGGCGAGCGACGCTTGGAGCGCGCGGAGACCGGCGTCTCGGTCACCGAGACCGGCGAGAACGGCGTCCAACTGGTGCGTGAGGTACGGCGTGAGCCCCACCGCCGCGACCAACGCCGCGCGAAACACCTCGGGCGAGTCGGTCGCATGAGTTTTGAGCGTGTTCACGGCTTCCGGCGTCACGGGCCAATAAAACGGTCCCGCGTGGAACAAGCAGGGGTACACCCCGGTGGAACGACGTTCGAAGCGAAGGAGTGGATCGGTCATGGGGCAGTGGCTCCTGGGGCGTCGGTTCCTGGAAAGTTCTCGGCGGAGGAATCGTTGTCTCCCGCCACGTCTTCTGCGGCCCGTTCGATTTCTTCCTCGAACCGGTCATCGAGGTCTTCACCCGTTTCGCGGCCCAACCGCCGCATCCAGCGAGCCACGCTCTTGGGATCGCGTTCGTCGACCTGAGCGAGGCTCGATGGATCGGCAAGCGCTTCCATCCGCGCTGCGTCCGACCGCGGCGCCGCAAAGCGCGACAGCAGGCGCGTGACCTCGGAGCGACCGCAGCGTTCACACCTGGGCGGCGGGGCGTTGATCGTGGCCGCCAGCACGGTCATCCGGCTTCGGCAGGCGTCGCAACGGTACTCGTAGATCGGCATGGGATCACCAGTTACGGCATATGGGCCACGGTCACGACGTACACGTCACTCGCACCGGCGGAGCGGAGCGCTCGGGCGCATTCGTTGACGGTGGCTCCGGTGGTGTAGACATCATCCACCAGCGCCAGCCGGCGGCCCGCCACCGCGGTTTTGTCCCGGACCGCGAAGGCGCGCCGGACGTTGGTTTTTCGGTCCGCCCGGTCGAGCGCGGTCTGGGAGTCCGTCCACCGGATTCGCCGCAACACGTCGGGCCACAGCGGACGCTCAAGGCGGTGGGCCACCCACGCCGCGATCCGCAAGGATTGATTGAATTCGCGTTGCCGCAAGCGCCGAACGTGCAAGGGCACTGCTACCACGGCGTCGACCGGCGGGAGGGTTTGCAGCACCGGATCGAGGAGTTCTCCCAGAATCGAAACGAGGTCGACCTGCTTCTGGTACTTGCACCGGCGAATGGCCTCGGCCAACACGCCCGTGTACAGGCCGGCGGCGACGGCCCGGGTAAACGACGGAGGGCTCTCGCGACATGTTCCGCATCGGTGCATTGGGCTGTGTGAGACGGCGGCCTCGGACCCGAATGGGACGCCGCACAACGAACAGCGCGGCCCCTCGATCCGCGGGATGGCGCCCCAACACGCCGAACAGATGCCCCGAACCTCGCTCGCGGACATGCCCCGGCGACAGATGCCGCATCGCCGCGGGAGCGTCGCATCGAGCGCCGATCGCACAAGCGCCCGCATCCTGGCGGGTTGTAGCACACCGATTTTAGGGTGTCAACGCGCCTTCTCACATGCACCTTCTCACGCGGGAATGAACGAAGCGGCTGGATGGTCGAGAATCTGAGGCCACGGCGAGCCACCCCGAAGATCGGTCTTTCCTTGACCCCTGAGAAAATCGCCCGGTATAATTTGCCAATGGATCGGACGGCCGCTCGAATCGACGTCGAACTGAACTTGCGGGGGGTGCACTGCCCCTACAACTACGTGCGCACCAAGCTCAAGCTGGAAGAAATGAAGGTCGGCGAGGTCTTGGCCGTGACGGTGGACGCGGGCGAACCCGCCCGGAACGTGCCGCGGAGCGTCGCCGACGACGGCCACCGGGTGTTGGAACTCATTCCCCTCGACTCCGCCCTCCGGATCGTAATCGAAAAGACACGGTAACGGTTTCCCCGGCTGAGGCGCGTCGCCGCGCCCGCCGGTTGACACCCCCCCCCTCTCCGCTACACTCAACACGCACCGCCACCCGCTGAAGGGGCGGTGCGTGTATGCGCTTAACCCTAGCTCGAAAGATGCTGCTGGGGAATCTGACGCTGGTCTTGTTGATCCTGGTCGTCGGCCTCTCCGCGCTCGCCAGCCTCAAGACTCTCTATGGGCTGGGCTCCAACCTGGTCCAAGTCGACCTCCCCAATCTGGAGTTGGCGGCACAATTGGAGGAGTCTCTCAACGTTCAGGACCAATACGAACACCGATACATCCAACTACGAGATCACGCGTTGCGGACGTTGGCGGATGAGCAACGCGGCAAGTTTGAATCGACGCTCCGGCGGTTTGGAGTTCTGCCGGGGCGGGCTTTGACCGCGCTCAACCAAATCAAGGATCTCCACGTGGAGTACAACCACGTGTCTGTTCAGGCGCGCGAAGCGCTGGAGCGCGGCGACGATGTCTTGGCTCGCGCGTTCCGGGACGATCTCGTGTCCGAAACGCGCCAACGCCTTCGGGCGGCGATTCGCTCTTTAAGTCAGGCGCTCAAAACCGCCCAATGGGAGGCGCTCCGACAATCGCAGGGCCTGATTCGTAATGCGCTGATGATGACTCTGGTCACGTGTGCGGTGGGGCTGGTGTTCGGCGTCACGTTCACGCTGTTGTTTTCCCGGTCGTTGGCGCGGTCGCTTCAACAATTCAAAACTGCGACCCAACTGATCGGCAAGGGGCGGTATGACGATCTGCTGCCGCTCAAGACCGGCGACGAAATGGGTGATCTGGCGGAATCCTTCCGGTGGATGAGTCACCGGCTGAAGGAGCTCGAGGAGACCAACCTCGATGCCAATCCGTTGACACGCCTTCCCGGCAATCTGGCGATCGAAAAAGCCCTGCTCACGCGGCTTCAGCGCCAGCGAAGATTTGCGTTTTGTCACGTCGATCTCGACAACTTCAAGGCGTTTGGTGACCACTACGGTTACGCACGCGGAAGCGAGGTGCTGAAGATGGTGGGGCAGATTCTCTCGCGTCTGGGAGACGGCGAACGACGAGATATTTTCGTCGGCCACATCGGCGGAGACGATTTCGTCTTGATCTGTCCGCCCGAACGCGTCTCCGGCCTCTGCCAGCAGATCATCAAGGAGTTCGATGCCGCGATCCCCAATTTTTACGACTCCGACGACCGCGAGCGGGGCTACATCATCTCCCGGGATCGGAACGAGGTCGTCCAGCAGTTTCTGATCATGACGGTGTCTATCGCGGTGGTGACGAACGAACGCCGAGAAATTACGTCTCCTATGCAGGTCGCCGAGGTCGCGGCGCAACTCAAGAAGTACGCCAAGAGTTTCCCCAAGAGCGTGTTTGTCATTGATCAGCGGCGTGAAACGTAGCGGGTTGGGAACCACCCTCGTCCTGGGTTGCCGATTCCAGGGGAGTCATCGCTGTAGACCGTCGGAGGCGGTCGCAACCGCCGATCAGCAGCGTAATCTCACCGCGTCGAGGACGCCGTTCCACCTCGGCGATGACAGAGCTGAGCGTCCCACGGAGGCACTCCTCGTGCATCTTGGTCAGCTCTCGCGCAATCACCGCCGGCCGATCGCCCCACGCCGCAAGTAAGGCCTTCAGCGTCTTGAGCAGACGGTGAGGGGATTCGTAGAGCACGAGGGTTTCCGGGTAGTCGCGGAGCACGGCCAGGCGTTTGGCGAGGCGCCCCGACGGTTTGGGGAGAAATCCCTCGAAGTGGAAGCGATCCGAGGGCAGCCCGGACGCAGCCAGCGCCGCGATCGCCGCGCAAGGACCCGGGATCGGCACAACGGGTACACCCGCCTCGATGCAGCGCGTAATCAAAAAATATCCGGGATCAGAGATCGTCGGCGTTCCGGCATCGCAGACCAGCGCGACGGACGCCCCGTCGAGCATCCGAGCCAACAACACGGGCGCCTTGGTTTCTTTGTTGAAGTCATGGTAGCTGGTGAGCGTGCCGTGGATGTCGTACCGTGCGAGCAACTTCTGCGTGTGCCGGGTATCCTCCGCCGCGATCAGGTCCACCTCCTTTAACACTCTGAGGGCCCGCAGCGTGATGTCTTCGAGATGTCCGATCGGCGTGCTGACGAGGTACAGGGTTCCCTTGTGATCGGATGGCTCCACGGCCCGCCGAGCCTAACAGAGTCTCGCGCGCGATCGCAACACAACGCCGACTGGTTGAGGCGCCGGAGGCAGCTCTGTTATAGTACGCGGGCCGTTCGTTGGTCACCGAACGGCATCCGCATATGCAGGAGACGCCATGAACATTTGTATGGTTGGAACGGGATACGTGGGACTGGTCACCGGAGCCTGCTTCGCCGAATTCGGTGTCAGCGTGATCTGTGTGGACGCCGACTCGGCGAAGGTGGACCGCTTGAGGCGGGGCGAGGTACCGATTTACGAGCCCGGACTCTCGGAGTTGGTGCAAAAGGGCGTACGGGAAGGACGCCTCTCGTTTACGACCGATACCGCGGAGGCGGTCCGGCAATCGTTGGTCATTTTTATTGCGGTGGGGACGCCACCGCGCGGCGACGGATCAGCGGATCTGTCGGCGGTCGAAACCGTTGCGGAGACGATTGCGCGACACATGAACGGCTACAAGGTCATCGTGACCAAGAGCACGGTGCCGGTGGGCACCGGCGACCGGTTGCGCGCCATCATCGGGAAATCCCAGACCGAGCGGGTCAATTTCGACGTGGCGTCCAACCCCGAATTCCTGCGGGAAGGGGCTGCGATCGAGGATTTCATGCGGCCCAATCGGGTCGTGATCGGGGCCGAGAGCGATCACGCCGTCGCGATCCTGCGCGACCTCTACCGGCCCCTGTACCTCATCGAGACCCCGATCGTGATCACGGACATCGCGACCGCGGAGATGATCAAATACGCCTCGAACGCCTTCCTCGCGACCAAGGTGTCCTTCATCAACGAGATCGCCAACCTCTGTGAACGGGTGGGTGCGGACGTGCATCAGGTGGCTCGCGCCATGGGGTTGGATGGCCGGATCGGGTCGAAGTTTCTCCACCCGGGCCCTGGTTACGGCGGGTCCTGTTTTCCAAAAGACGTGGTCGCGCTGTTGGCGCTGGCCAAGCGGAACGAGTACGATTTCCACATTCTGAGCGCGGTGGATGCCGCTAACCACCGCCACCGCGACCTGATGATTGCGAAAATCCAGCGCGCCGTTGGGAATCTCTCCGGAACCACGCTCGCGTGTCTGGGCCTCTCGTTCAAGCCGAATACCGACGATATCCGTGAGGCCCCGGCATTAACCATTCTTCCCGCGCTCCAGAAACTCGGGGCGTCGATCCGCGCGTACGACCCCGCCGCCATGGCGCACGCGCAGGCCGCGCTTCCCGGGGTCGCGCTGTGCGCCGATCCCTATGAAACGATGACGGGATGCGATGCCGTCATTCTGATGACCGAGTGGAATCAATTCCGGAATCTCGACCTCGAACGGGTGAAAACGCTCTTGCGGCGGCCGACGTTCATCGACCTTCGGAACGTCTATGATCCGCGCAGGATGAAGGAACTGGGCTTTACTTACGTGGGGGTGGGACGAGGCTGAGCAATCGCTGTTTACCGATCGATCACTCGGGGAGCGCCACGGACGCTCTTGTTGACCCGTTGTTCAGCTTTTGGGTTTGACGTGGCAGCGCGAACAGTTCGAGATGGGGAAGGCTACACGCCCGTGGCACCGCCCGCAAAACTCCCCATTCACGATCTTGACCATCGAAATCGGGTTGGCACCCTTCTTCATCACAAAGATGTCCGGGTGGCAATTCCCGCAATCGAGCCAATAGGTGTGAGGAAAGTGCGGGAACACCACGTTGGGCATGGCCCCCACCGCAGGGATGTCGATATCAAAGGCGAACGGCGGCACCGGCGGTTTGGTGGGATCCAATGATTCTCGAGGACTGATCAGTTTGTCTTTGAACGCCTGAACCCAATCCACCGTGCCGCCCTGGTCTCTGGGAACATTTTTGAGGATCACCTCTGGGTTGCGGTTCTCCTTTGCAAACGGTGCTCCAGGGGTCGGCATCCCGGTGGGGTCTTCGAAATCATCGGCCAGCTGGGTCGGCAGCGGCGGAGACGGTGCGGCGGCCGGCGGAGGGGCTGGGGTCGCTGCTGTCTCAACGGTTGCTGCGGGCGCGGCGGTTCTTTTTGCAAAGGGGTTCGTGCATGCCACGAGGAGTGCACCCGTCACGACCACGAGCCCCAGCCCCTTGATCAGACGCCCGGTCATCGCTAATTCACTCCATGGAGCGGGCCCGTGACCATCCCCGGCTTCCCGGAATGGCATCGGGCGCACACCACCGGTTTCCACGCGGTCTCGCCGTTGTGGCATTTCCCGCAGAACTCGCCCTTGAACACGATTTTTTCCATATCGATATCGTTGGCCCCTGACTTCATCTGGAAAATGGCGGGGTGACACACCTTACACTTGAACTCGATGCGGTGAATCCAGTGCGGAAACACCACGGGCGGCATGCCGCGCTGCTCGGCCTTACTGTTGAGCACCATGTCGCCGTAATACCCCTGGACCGGTTTTCCGGCGAACAACCACACCGTGGCGCTGATCACCACCCCTGCCACGACTGCCAATCCCACTCTGCGCTTCATCCGCCGCTCTCTGGCCTACGTGTCACGTCAGTCTTCGGGATGTCCCGCTCGCTCTTCGCCTGGCGAAACCACGTCGACGGAAGAAACGATGGACGCGAATGTTAGCCCAAGGTCTTGGGATTTGTCAACACGCTGGTGTGGCGTATTGACGCCCTCCGTGCGTTACGGGCGGGGGGACAGCCCCGATCCAATCAGCCAGATATCCTGATTGCCTGATTTCGTGGAGGTATATGCGATCTGGGTGGCGTCTGGAGAAAACGCCGGAAGCGACGCGGTGGCCCCGTCACGGGTGAGCTGCCGGGACTGGCGGCCCTGGGGGTCCATCAGCCACAGTTCGTCCGTGCCGCTTTGGTTGGACACGAACGCGATCGTCGTGCCGTCGGGGCTGTAATCGCCGGCGATCTCGCTGCTGGGTCGCATGGTGAGCGCGCGGCCCCCGGCCCCGTCCACTCCAATGGTCCAGACGTCGGATGAGCCGAGGGTCGAAGCGGTGTAGAGCAGCCACCGGCTGTCGGGACTGAATCGGATCGGCGAAAACACCACCCGGTCTTCCGTGAGCACGCGGGGAAGCCCGGCCGGGAGTTCCATGATGACGAGCCGATACTGGGGCGGCCGGTTCATGGGGAGGTCGAGATACGCGAGCCAGCGGCCATCCGGGGAGATGACCGGGGTGAATTCCTTGACTGACGGGCTTTCCGATACCAGTCGTCGCTCTTGCGAATCGTCCAGCGTCAGTACCCACAAGTCGGTCCATGCGCGGGTAGCGGAGCCCCGATCCGAGGCGACCGCGATCGATCGTCCGCCTGGCATCACGAAGGGGTTGGTGTACTGGAATTGTCCAAACGTGAGCGCGCGGGGTGTCGCAGATCTGAGCTCAAGCAGCCACAGGTTCCAGCCCCCTTGTTGATCCGACACGAATACGATCGATCGGCCGTCGGTAGTCCAGGCGGGCGCAAAGTCGTCCCCCCGCGCGAAGGTCAGTTGGCGCGGAGCGGAGGTGGAAGCCGGCAAGAGGGCGCCGGTCCCGGGAGCGGCGGCGCTGCAGCCGATGAGACCGGAGCTCACGGTCAGCGCAATCATGACGGCCGCCATCGCCGGTGCCGACACTCTGTAACCGCTCATCACCGGCGGCTAACGCGCCAACGACAGAATGCCGATCTGACCAGTCCCGCCGGAGCCGACGTGTGTATAGGCGATTGCCCCGCCGTCGGGGCTCCACGCCAGCGTGAAGTATCCGATTGCGGCGTACAGGTGGCGGTCGACGCTATAGCGCGGTTCCCAGGCGCCGGAGAGGTTTCGCGTGAGGCGGACCTGGCGCGTGCCGTCGGGCTCCATGGCCCAGATATCGCGCCCACCGTTGCGCTCGGCGACAAACGCGATCTTGGTCCCATCCGGGTTGAATGCGGGGATCATCTCCCGTTCACCTTCGGTGGCGGTGAGCCGTCGGTACGGTCCCGCGCCGTTGACATCAATGGCATAGATGTCGCCGTCGCCCGTGCGCGTGGACGCGAACACCACGGTGTCCCCCGAGGGGTGGAACGCGGCGCCCCAATCACCGTTGCCGCCGGTCGTGAGTTTGCGCTGGTTCGCCCCGTCCGCGTCCATCACGTAAATGCTGTACTCGAAGTCGCGGTACGAGTCGAAGGCAATCCGCTGTCCGTCCGCGCTCCAGGTCGGAGCCAGATCATCCATACGGTGCGTGGTCAACTGCCGCAATCCGGTGCCGTCGCGGTTGACCACCCAGATATCCCAGTTGCCGGATCGACGGGAAGCAAAGACCAGCTGTGTTCCGTCAGGGGAGAACGCGGGAAACCGATCCTCGCCTTGACCGGTCGTGAGCGCCTGTGGGTCGCCGCCGTCGACCGGCACCGTCCACAGATTCCACGATCCTGCGCGGTTGGACACGTAGGCGAGCGTTGTCCCGTCGGGGCTCCACGCGGGATTGAGGTTGTCGAACGCGTCGCTCGTGACCAGGCGACTTTCCTGGGCGGAGAAATCAAACTCAGGCGGGGGAGAGAGGCTGCAGCCAGCAACCGGCCAAGCGAGAGAAACGATCCCTACCCGGAGTGCCAGTGAGCGAACGAACGGACAACCGATCATGCCGCGTACTGTACTTAAGGCCGAGAGGCACTGTCAAGATAATGCCGGCAGATCAAGATAGTGCCGGATTGACATGGTCCGGTGATCGCCGTAGGATGGGTCGCGTGCAACGCTGGGGGATCGGGTGGGGTTTGGGAGTTGCGTGGCTGATGGTGGCCCCTGCCCTGGCAGTCGATTTTGAAGCAGGTCAAGCCATCCCGGCGCAAGGCAACACGCATCTGCAGTCACCGGGATCCCCGCACCCTCCGTACAACTCGATACCCCCGACGTCGGGCCCGCACGTCCCATGGCTGGCCCGTTGGGGCATGCACCGGATTCCGATCCCGTGGCAGGTTCAGGTCCACAATTTGGAGGATGGCGGGGTCATCATCCACTATCGTTGCGACGATCCTTGTCCGGACGTGGTGTCCGGCCTCGATCGGCTGGTGGCCAGCTATCCCACGCAGGTGATCGCGGCGCCCGAGCCCCGTCTGTCGTCCAAATTTGCACTCACCGCATGGGGGCGGCTGGCGACGATGGATCATTGGGACGAGACCGCGATGCGTCGATTCATCGACGCGTACCGAGGGCAGGACCACCATCCTCCGCCAGCCCCTGCTGCCGGAACCCCGGGCCGCTAGCGGCCCGGCTTGACTCGCTGGAAACCTCAGGGCTATAGTGGCCGCCAACCGCTGACTCCAGTGGGGTGGATCAACGCGAAACCACGCGGAAAATCGGAATAAAACAGCCGTCCGTGCAGTTCTACGGCCAAGGGCGTCTTGCGTCGTGGTGAAGAACCGGTGCGTCCGATACGGACCGCTGAGAGAACGGGTGTGTTGACAGACATCTTCCGTTGCCTTCGATTGAACGGCGCCCACCTGCGCCTCGGCGGAGCACTCTCAGTTGCGGTGCTGTCTCTCGCGCTCTTCGCGTCCGTCGGCGGCGAGGCGTTTGCCCAGCCGGTCATCAGCGGGGTGTCCCCGACCCCAGTCACGTATGGGGTCACGCCGAGTACGCAGATCAGCATCTCGGGAGCGAACTTCGTGCTCGGGGGAGGGATCGCGGTTCAGGGCGCTGATGGCACGTGGTACCTGGCGGGCGGCACCGTGCAGGGGATCACGGCTTCGGCAAATACGCCGTTTGTCTATGTGAACAGCGGGCTGTTGCGGTTCTGGTGGCTGAACACGTCGTTGCCGCCGGGCACGTACGACATCGTGGTGTCGAATCCGCCGGCCGCGGGGGGCCAAACCACGATCCTGCCCAACGCGTTCCAGGTGCTGGCGCCGACGCCGGCCCCCGCCGCCACGTCCCCGAATTCGGTCACGTATGGGGTCAGTCCGAGCCAGCAGGTGAGCATCACCGGGTCGAACTTCGTGCTCGGGGCGGGGATTGCGATTGGAACTGACGGGGGAACGTGGTATCTGAATGGCGGGACCGTACAAGGCAGCAATGCGTCGGCGAGTACCCCGTTTGTCTTCGTGAACAGCGGGCTGTTGCGGTTCTGGTGGCCCAACAACTCGTTGCCGCCCGGCACGTACGACATCCTGGTGTATAACCCGGCGGCCGCGGGGGGACAAAGCACGATCCTGCCCAACGCGTTCCAGGTGCTGGCGCCGACGCCGGCCCCCGCCGCCACGTCCCCGAATTCGGTCACGTATGGGGTCAGTCCGAGCCAGCAGGTGAGCATCACCGGGTCGAACTTCGTGCTCGGGGC